>CAJTSZ010000134.1 GCA_910578755.1 uncultured Oscillospiraceae bacterium
AGGATATCCTCCAAATTTTCAACTTCCTAAACGGCAGAGAAATGAAGATGCACTTAATATTCCAAAATTGACGAAAATTTTTAGAGAATCAATAATATACGAATCAATTCACGAAATTAACAAAGAAGAAAAAAATGCCGAAAAATTAACCGCTTTGGATAAAGAACTGAAGGACCTGTACCAGGAAGTTATGGAAAACCCCAACATGGTTGCTTTTAACGAAGCAAAGCATGAGCTGGATGCCATGATGACTTTTATTAACGAAATTTTAATGGGTGCCGTAAACGGGGAAGACCCAGCCACCATTGAACATCAGGAAGGCTGCGGCGGAAACTGCGCAAGCTGCGGCGGCTGCCACTAAGTTAAAATAAAGCGGGAGGGAAAGTAAAGCGCGAGCTTCCCCTCCCATTTTCTTACCATTTTAAGGGTATCCCTTGTAGAAAGGCGGTTATTATGGCAGAACTTTCCCCTATGATGCAGCAATATATGGACATTAAGCAAAAACACAAGGATCACCTTCTGTTTTTTCGCCTGGGTGACTTTTATGAAATGTTTTTTGAAGACGCCAAAATTGCTTCCAAAGAATTAGAACTCACCTTAACCGGCCGCAACTGCGGCCAGGACGAGCGCGCCCCCATGTGCGGCGTCCCTTACCACAGCTGTGACGCATACATTGCCCGGCTGATTAAAAAGGGCTATAAGGTGGCTATTTGCGACCAAATGGAGGACCCCGCCACGGCCAAGGGGATTGTGAAACGGGAAGTTACCAGGGTAATTACCCCAGGTACTGTTTTGGAAACCACCATGCTGGACGAAGGGGCCAACAACTATATTGCCTCCATTTACATAGAAAACGGCGCCTATGGCGTTGCTTTTTCCGATATTTCTACAGGCGAGGTCCATGTTACTCAAATTACCGATAAGGCGGACGAACGCCTGCAAAATGAGTTAAGCAAGTTTACGCCCTCTGAAGTTATTTTTAACGAAGATTTTTTAGAAAAAAAAGAAATTGCCGATTTTATGAAGCTGAAAATTCATTGCTCGGCAGATGTTTTTGAAGATGAAAAATATAATCGGGCTCAATGCGAAAATTTAGTGTTGTCCCATTTTAAAAAAAGCAGCCTTGCAGAACTGCAAATAGATGAAAAACCTCTCATTGTTTGCGCCTTAGGCGCCTTGCTGGCTTATTTGTACAATACACAGCAGCATGGGCTGGACTGTTTAAATACCATAGATGTTTACGAGGATAAACACTATATGTCTTTGGATTTAATCGCCCGCCGCAATTTGGAGCTTACCCAAACCCTGCGCTCCGGTGAAAAACGGGGCACCCTTCTCTGGGTATTGGATAAAACAAAAACAGCCATGGGCAAGCGGCTCCTTCGCTCCACCATAGAAAAACCCCTTATTGATCCTACCGCTATTAACAAGCGCCTAAATTCTGTAGAGGAGCTGATGCAGAACACCATTGCCCTCCAGGATATTACCCAGGTCCTCTCCGGTATTTTTGATTTGGAACGCTTAATTACCCGCATCGTGTACGGCAATGTAACACCAAGGGAGTTAAAGTCCCTGCAATTTACCTCTGAAAAGCTGCCTGTGCTCCGGGAACTGACAAGCAGTGTAAAAGCAGCCTACTTGAAGCGGCTGCAAAAGGACATTGACGGGCTGGAGGATGTGTGCAGCCTGATTGCCCAAGCTATTGAGGAGGAACCGCCTCTGCTTCTGCGGGACGGCGGCGTAATCAAGCCCGGCTACAGCCAGGAGTTGGACGAACTGCGGGATATTGTCCACAATACAAAAGGTGTGCTCACAAAAATAGAAACCCGGGAACGGGAAAAAACAGGCATTAAAAATTTAAAAATCGGCTACAACAATGTGTTTGGCTACTTTTTGGAGGTAACAAAAACCAACAGCTCCCTGGTGCCCGATACTTACATCCGCAAGCAAACCTTAACTAACAGCGAACGGTACATTACACAGGAGCTAAAGGAACTGGAACAAACTATTTTGGGTGCGCGGGAAAAAATCCTCATGCTGGAAAGCCGCCTCTACGAGGATGTGCGCCAAAAAATTGCCAGCCAGCTCCACCGGGTACAGCGCACCGCCAACGCCATTTCCCAGCTGGATGTTTTTTGCTCCTTTGCCCAGGTCGCCATTGAAAACAACTATTGCCGGCCAAATGTGGATCTTTCCGGAACCATTTCCATTACAGAAGGCCGCCACCCCGTAGTGGAATGTATTTTAGGGGACAGAATGTTTGTTTCCAACGATACCTATTTGGATAATGCCCAGGATCGGGTAGCCATTATTACCGGCCCAAATATGGCGGGAAAATCTACCTATATGCGCCAAACAGCCCTCATTGTCCTCATGGCCCAAATTGGCAGCTTTGTTCCGGCAAAAGCCGCCACCATTGGCGTTGTGGACGGCATTTATACCCGGGTGGGCGCCTCGGACGATTTAAGCTCCGGCCAATCCACCTTTATGGTGGAAATGAGCGAGGTAGCCCACATCTTAAAAAACGCTACAGCCAACAGCCTGCTTATTTTGGATGAAATTGGCCGCGGCACCTCCACCTTTGACGGTATGAGCATTGCCCGCGCCGTATTGGAGTTTATTGCCAACAAGCGCAAGCTGGGGGCAAAAACATTGTTTGCAACCCATTACCACGAGCTTACCGAGCTGGAGGAGCAGGTAGAAGGGGTAAAAAACTATAACATTGCCGTTAAGAAAAACGGGGAAGATATTATTTTCCTGCGGCGCATTGTCCGCGGCGGCACCGACGACAGCTACGGCATTTACGTTTCCCGCCTTGCGGGCATCTCCAACGAAATTGTAAAGCGTGCGGAGGAAATTTTACAGGCCCTGGAAAGCGGCAGCCCTGTTACAACCCGTATTCGGGAAGGCAGGCGCCGCCAGCAGGAGCAGGAGGAGCAGATGCTGCTGGTGCAGGCAGATGATTCCGAAGTGGTCCGCCGACTAAAGGAAGTAAATGTGGACAAAATGACTCCTGTTCAGGCCCTTTTGTTCCTTTCCGAATTAAAACAACTGCTGTAGGGTGCCAATGGCCATACCCCATTGGCGCGCAATTAAAAATGAAGCTAAAGGAGGGGAATCCTTATGGGGAAAATCAACATACTGCAAAAGCAGGTTGCAGATCTTATTGCCGCAGGCGAGGTGGTGGAGCGCCCGGCTTCCGCCGTTAAAGAAATGATTGAAAATTCCATTGACGCCGGCGCTACCTTAATTACAGTGGAAATAAAAAACGGGGGTATTACGTACCTGCGTGTCAGCGATAATGGAAGCGGCATTGCCCCGGAGGATGTCCCCCTGGTATTTTTACGCCATGCCACCAGCAAAATTGCCTGCGAGGAGGACCTGAACCATATTGGAACATTGGGCTTCCGCGGGGAGGCAATGGCTTCCATTGCGGCAGTAAGCAGGGTAGAGCTGTTGACCAAAACAGCAAAAGCGCTGGAAGGCGTGAGGTATATTATTCATGGCGGCGAAGAGGTGGAGCAGGGTGCCGCCGGCTGCCCCCAGGGCACCACAATTATTGCCCGGGATTTGTTTTACAATACCCCCGCCCGTATGAAATTTTTAAAAAAGGATAGTTCAGAAGCAAACTCCGTAGCAGCAGCGGTGGAAAAAGCAGCCCTTGCCCATCCAGAAATTTCTTTTAAACTAATTCGGGAAGGCCAAATAAAGCTGCATACCCCAGGGGACAGCAAACTGATTTCTGCCATCCATGCTGTTTACGGCAGGGATTTTGCTTCCAGCATGGTGCCGGTACAATATGAAAGCAACGGAATCATTGCGGAAGGGTATATTTGCAAGCCGGCGGCCTCCAGGGGAAACCGTACAATGCAAAGCTTTTTTATTAACGGCCGCTTTGTAAAAAGCCGCACCATGATGGCCGCTTTAGAAGAAGCCTATAAACATTCCATTATGGTGGGCAAATTTCCCGCCTGTGTGTTAAACTTAAAAGTTGCTTATTCGGAAACGGATGTCAATGTGCATCCGGCTAAAATTGAAGTCCGCTTCAGCAACGAAAAGCTGGTGTTTGACACTGTATACTACGGCGTCAAATCTGCCTTGCAGCAGCACGATTATTCCTTAAATTTGAACGCGCCGCCTAAAAAGGGAAATCCGTATTCCTTTGAAAAACACCGGGAAATTGTCCAAACTAAAATTACCGCCCAGGAGTTCCGCAAGCAGTATGCAGCAGAACCACTGCCACAAAAAGCGGAACGTGGTGTTTCACCCTCTCCCCAAAAAGAGAGTTTTCCAAGGGAAAACCAGTGGCAAAACAGCCTGCTGGCCGATTGCCCAGCACAAAGCTACTACCAAGCCGGCACAGCAAAAAAACAAACGAGAATAATTGACAATGAAGGAAAAAAGGCTTGTTTAAAGGAAAATATACTGACAAGTAAAACACCTTTACAGCAAAACAACACAAAAACTCCGCCCAATTCCTGGGAAAAACAGGGCGTTGCCTCCCTTGAGCCAAAGGAAAATAAATGCCAAACGCCGGTTCCCTCCAATTTACAAGTGGCTGCGGCGGCGGACGGCAAATGGGAGGGTTCCCGGCTGATTGGGGAATTATTTGCTACCTATATTTTACTGGAAAACCAAAACGAACTGCTGATAATTGATAAGCACGCAGCCCACGAAAGGCTGCTTTTCCAGCAGTTAAAAAAATTAGACTTAACCAGCAGCAGGCAGTGCCTGCTTGCCCCGGTGGTAGTTACCTTAAGCAAGGAGGATTACCAGGGTGTTCTGGAGGGAATAGAACTGTTTGAAAAAATAGGGTTTTTAGTGGAGGATTTCGGCGGGCAGGATATCCTTGTTCGTGAGGTTCCGGTGTCCCTGCCGGAATGTGACATCCGCGCCATTGTGGAAGAAGCCGCCCATAATATTGCCCTCCATAAAAACGACCTTACCCCAGAGGTTGTGGACAGCCTTCTCCACAATATTGCCTGCCGCAGCGCTGTAAAAGCCCACGATAAAAATACGGCTGTGGAACTGGAGCAA
>CAJTSZ010000135.1 GCA_910578755.1 uncultured Oscillospiraceae bacterium
GGAGTGGAGCAGCTCCGGGTAATAAGCAACAACAGGGCAGTTATAGTGGTTATCCCCCTTATGTTCATTAAAATTATAGGACATACAGGGGTAAAAAATAATAGGTACGCCCTTCAGCAGCAGGTTTTCCATGTGGCCGTGCATCAGCTTTGCCGGGTAGCAGACCGTATCCGAAGGGATGGTGTGCTGGCCTGCGCTGTACAGCTGCCGGGAAGAAATATCGGAAAGCACCACCTGGTAGCCCAGGCTGGTAAAAAAGGCGTGCCAAAAGTACAGGTTTTCGTACATATTCAGCCCCAGGGGCAGGCCAATTTTCCCTCTTGGGCCGGGAACGCCTGTAAGGGCCTTTATTTTTTCCAGCTTATACTGGTACATATCCGGCGCCTTTGCACTGCTTTGCACACCCAGGGGCTTTTCGCACCGGTTGCCGGAAATAAACTGCTTGCCGCCGGCAAAGGTGTTTACAGTAAGGTTGCAGTGGTTGGCGCAGCCCTGGCATAACAGGGGTTTGGCCTGGTGGGTAAAGGCAAGCAAATCGGCCAAAGGTAAAAGGGAGCTTGCTTCCCCCGCTGTTTTTTTGCCGTAAATAGCCGCGCCATAGGCCCCCATAAGGCCAGCCATTTTGGGCCGGGTAACGTTGTGGCCCAGTTCCCGTTCAAAGCTGCGCAGCACAGCGTCGTTTAAAAAGGTGCCGCCCTGTACCACAATGTTTTGGCCCAGCTCCTGGGCACTGCGGGCGCGGATAACCTTGTACAGCACATTTTTTACAACGCTTATGGAAAGGCCGGCGGAAATATCCTCTACGCCGGCGCCGTCCTTTTGGGCCTGCTTGACGGAGGAATTCATAAACACGGTGCAGCGGGAGCCTAAATCCACCGGGCTTTTGGAAAACAGGCCCAGCCGGGAAAATTCCTCGGCGGAATAGCCCATGGACTTGGCAAAGGTTTCAATAAAGGAACCGCAGCCGGAGGAGCAGGCCTCGTTGAGCATAATGCTGTCAATGGCGTTATTTTTTATTTTAAAGCATTTAATGTCCTGGCCACCAATATCCAGGATAAAATCCACCTTAGGGTCAAAATGCTTTGCGGCAGTAAAGTGGGCCATGGTTTCCACAATGCCCTCGTCCAGGGAAAAGGCGTTTTTAATCAGTTCCTCGCCGTAGCCGGTGGAAACGGCGCTGCGGATAACTACCTTATCCCCGCACAGGGTACGGATTTTAATAAGCTGTTCCTTCACCACATCCACCGGGCTGCCCTTGTTGGAGCTGTAATACTGGTACAGCACCTGGTACTGGTCGTTAATAAGCACCAGTTTTGTGGTGGTGCTGCCACAGTCAATCCCTAAATAGGCTGGGCCCTCATAGGCGGTAATATCCGCCCAGGGGATGATGGACTTTTTATGGCGTTCCACAAAGTTGTGGTATTCCTCCTCGCTGGCAAAGAGGGGCTCCAGATAGCTGGTGGTTTTTACCTGGCGGCTGGTATCCGCCAGCTTTTGCTCCACCTGCTGGAAGGTAAAGGTATTTTGCAGGCCGCCGGCAAACAGGGCCGTGCCCAAGGCCACAGCGTATTGGGCGTAATTGGGAAAAACTGCATAGCTTTCGTCCAGCTTTAAGGTTTCCTTAAAACGCTGCTGCAAGCCTTTAAAAAAGTGGAGGGGGCCACCTAAAAACAGCACTTTCCCTTTAATTTCCCGCCCTTGGGAAAGGCCGGTAATGGTTTGCTCCACCACCGCCTGAAAAATACTGGCAGCAATGTCCGCCTTATTGGCCCCCTGGTTCAGCAAAGGCTGAATATCCGTTTTTGCAAACACCCCGCAGCGGGAGGCAATGGGGTACAGCTTGGTATGGCTGAGGCTGAGCCGGTCCATTTCCTCTGTGGTCAAATCCAGCAGAGTGGCCGTTCATCCTCTCCTCCAAGCCGCCGGTGAGGAAAATAATTTTGGCGTCCTCACCGCCCAATTCCACTACAGCGTCGGTATCTGGCTGGTATTTTTTTACACATTCGTAGGTGGCAAATACCTCCTGCACAAAGTCAATCCCGGCACATTCCGCTACGCCCAGCCCCGCGGAACCGGAAATTGCAATATAAAATTCATTTTCACCTAAAATTTCCTTTGCTCCCCGCAGGGCCTCCAGGGCGGCCTGGCGCACCTGGGACATATGGCGGCGGTAAACCTGGTAGAGGGTTTTATTTTCCTCGTCCAACACCACTACCTTTACTGTGGTGGAGCCAATGTCAATTCCTACTTTCAGCTTCATTCTTCCCTTGCACACTCCTTGGCCAGCACCCTGGGCAAGCCTTGGGGCGCGGCTGTTTTGTCCTTCTTTTTCACAATTTGTTTTACTGCATTCCCCTGTGCTTCTGCAACAGGTATTTTGCAATACCAAGGGCTCGCCTGCCTAAACCCTGCATCCCTTAGGCAGGCAGCGGGATTTTAAAAACCCCGGCCATTATTTTTCATAAAACTTGGGCAAAATAAGCACCTTACCCTTAGTAAAGTAACTTTTATACACAAAAAAATACTTTGTTTTCTTGTATTTTATCCACGATTACCTATATTTTTACAATATTTTTTAGGGAGGGAAAATACCACTTTCTTCTTATTTATTAGGGCAGCATTTCCTTCTGTGCTATTGTACTACACCATGAAGCAACATTGCAATCAAAAATTCAAATTCTTTTTGCTGTTCCTCTACAATTTCTGCAATTTCTGTAATTTCCCTGCAACTTTTGGTCCATTGTTTTTTATTTTTAACACTGATATAATCCAAAAAAATTTCCAACATGGTCATCACCTGCCGGGCCTGCACCCCAGGGCGCAGGGGCAGGCGGCTTACATTGGCAGCAATAAACTGGTACAGCTCCTCCTTTGCCGGGGTAAGGATTTCTGCCAGGCGTCCTTCCAGCCCAGGGGGCGGGAACTCAATAGCCAAAGAGAGCACCCGGTGGGCCTGGGGGTTTTCCCTGCCAAAGGCAAACATGGCCTGTTGGCACAGCGCCAGGTTTTCCTCTGCTGTACCCTTTGCCTGGCGCAGCTTATCCCCCACTGCCTTGCGCTGCTGTTTACAGCAGTATTCTACACAGCTTATAAAAATTTCCTCTTTATTTTTAAAATGGTAAAACACCTTTCCCCTGGAAAGCTGGTGCTGGCAGCAAAGCTTATCTATCGTACAGCCCTGGTAGCCTTCGGCAGAAAATTCCTTTAGGGCAGCCTGTATAATATACCTGCGGCTTTGTTCCGCCTTTTCCTGTTGTTTCATTTTGCCGTCCTCCTTGTTGTCCCCCTGGGAGCAAAAACAAACTGTTTAGTCTGTTTTTAGTATAGCTTTTTTTCCGGGGCAATTCCATGGCCCCTTTATTGCTGATTTATGAATAAAGATTAAATATTGCCCCTATTCTTTTGGAGGTAAAACTTACAGCGGTATACCGCTGTAAGTTAGCAAGTTGAGCCATACCCAACTTGTGCTACTAGGCTTCCAGCCCAGACCCGGCCCATTTCTTTTCTTGTAAAAGAAATGAAGAAAGAAACAGCAATTCAGCGGCTATACCCGCTGAATTGGCAGCAAGTTCGTTTTACGAACTTGCGATAATTTCTGCCTTTCAACAAGTTTGGCAAGTTTGGCAAAGCCAAACTTGTAGCCCTTCACTGAAGGGCGTGTTGCACAAACACCGGTTGCCGCCTTTCATTGAGTGGCAAAGGCAAATAAGCAGGGGCTTGGGGGCGGCAGCCACCAATGACTTTCTTTCCCCCATTTCTTTCTGTGAAGAAAGAAATGGGGCCTGGGTGCAGGGGCGGAGCGCCCTGCATAGGGTGTGGGCTGGGGAGGCCCACAGGAAATAAGGCTATGTGTGGGCTGCATAAGCCCGCTGGCAGAAGCTTGGGGGCAACCCAAATCTGCTTGTATATCTGCTTTTTATTGTGAAACAATAAAAAAAGGCTCCTTTTCCCATTGACTTTTACCAAGTTAAAGTGCTATAGTAAACACATTAGTTTTATGGAGGAACATCTTTATGGCTACGTATGCTGTTTATTTTGCAACCTTTTTTGGCTTTGGCTTTTTTAGCGCAGAGCGATTTTGCTATGCAAAAAATAATAGCCCTTTGCCAAAAGTTGTTTTACGGGAAAACCTTTAAACTGTCCCGTAAAATGAAAGATTTCTCCGGCGCGGTATACCTGCCCAAAATGAAGTCCAGTGCTTTTGACAAAAAGGCGCTGGGCTTTTTTGCATATACTACCCGCTTTTGTTCAATAAAAAGGAAGGTGTTTTGTTATGATTATTATTCTAAAAAAAGGGACTGCCCCCCAAAAAATTGAGGAAATTATCCAGCACTTTGATGGATTGAACATAAAAAGCCAGCAAATCCAGGGCGTTCACGAAACCATTATTGGCCTGGTTGGCGACACCTCTGCCCTGGACATTGAGGATATTAAATCCATGGACAGTGTGGCGGAGGTAAAACGGATACAGGAGCCCTACAAAAAGGCCAACCGCAAATTCCACCCGGAGGATACCGTGGTAAGCGTTGGCGGCTTTTCCATTGGCGGGGGACATTTCCAGGTGGTCGCCGGGCCCTGCTCTGTGGAAAGCGAGGAACAAATGACCTGTGTGGCAGCGGAAGTAAAGGATTGCGGGGCAGCCATGATGCGTGGCGGGGCCTTTAAGCCCCGTACTTCTCCCTACGCCTTCCAGGGGCTGCGCCAAAAGGGGCTGGAGCTGCTGCTGGCCGCCAAAAAGGCCACCGGTATGCCTATTGTCACCGAAATTATGGACGCTTCTCATCTGCCCCTGTTTGAGGATGTGGACGTTATCCAGGTAGGGGCGCGGAATATGCAGAACTTTGAGCTGCTAAAGGAGCTGGGCCATGTGAAAAAGCCTATCCTGCTGAAAAGAGGATTAGCCAACACCATGGATGAGCTGTTAATGAGCGCCGAGTATATTATGGCTGGCGGCAACAACCAAGTCATCCTTTGCGAACGGGGCATACGCACCTTTGAAACCGCTACCCGCAACA
>CAJTSZ010000136.1 GCA_910578755.1 uncultured Oscillospiraceae bacterium
GCCTGCACCCTGCGGCCTTGCCAGCCCCTATTTATGAACACCGGCAGGTTCTTTGGAGTTTTTCGTGGGATGGGCTGTTGGCCTTTCACACAACTTATAGATTTAGTATGTTGTAAAACCCCAAAAAGCATTGGGCGCTTTAACCTTGAAAAACCGTGTTAACCCTTATCAAACGATGGAAACCATTGAATTGGCTTTTTGTATATGGTAATATTACTAAGCATGCTGCGGCATATCCCCCATTTGGGGAATAAAAAGACCAGCGGCGCATACATAAAAGAAGAGTAAAGCGCCATAAAATGGTGAAGAATACCAGCAAACCAGTTAATCCAGCAAAATAAGCTGGATATTGTGAGATATATGGAGCGTGATTATCAATGGAAAAAATAAAGGTTGCCGTTTTATTTGGCGGCGTTTCCAGCGAGCATGAGGTGTCCCTGATTTCGGCTGCTTCCGTGCTGAAAAATATCCCCCAGGAAAAGTACGAAGTTACCATGATAGGTATTACAAAGGACGGCCGCTGGCTGGAGTATACCGGCAGCGTGGATGAAATTGTTTCCATGGCCTGGGAGAACCAGCCGGCCCCAACCGTGCTCCTTTCGCCGGACCGCACCCATAAAGGCCTGCTGGTGCTTCAGGATGGCAAGGCCCAAACCAGGGAAATTGACATCTGTTTCCCGGTGCTCCACGGTAAAAACGGCGAGGATGGCACCATTCAGGGGCTGTTTGAGCTGGCAGGCATCCCTTACGTTGGCTGTGGTACCGTTGCCAGCGCCAACTGTATGGATAAGGAAGTCACCCATACCATCCTGGAGGCCGCCGGTATTACTATGGCAAAATGGCGCTGCCTGCGGGCAAAGGATATGGAAAACTTTGAAGTTACCGCAGCCGCCCTGGAGTCTGCCCTAGGCTACCCTATGTTTGTAAAGCCGGCCAATGCAGGCTCTTCCGTAGGGGTAAGCAAGGCAAAGGATCTGGCAGGGCTGAAAACAGCCTGCCAGGTAGCTTTCCGGGAGGACAGCAAAATCATCGTGGAAGAATTTATTCAGGGCAGGGAAGTGGAAAATGCCGTTTTGGGCAATGAGAACCCCAAGGCTTCCCCCGTTTGCGGCGAAATTGCCCCCCTGGTGGAGTTTTATACCTACGACGCCAAATATAACGACGAAACCACCGCCCTTTATGTCCCTGCCAGAATTACCCCCCAGGTGGGGGAGAAAATCCGGGCAACAGCGGAAAAAGCCTTTGCCGCCCTAGGCTGCCAGGGGCTTTCCCGTGTGGATTTCTTTGTGAAGGATGATAATACGGTAATTCTAAACGAAATTAACACCATGCCCGGCTTTACTTCCATTAGTATGTACCCCAAGCTGTGGGAAGCTTCCGGCCTGCCCTACCCGCAGCTTTTGGACCGGCTGATTACCTTGGGGATGGAGTAGGCTTTTTTGTGGAGGGGATGGAAGCCCCCCTTTATAGGGGCCCGCGGGCCTCTAACCGTTAAAGCCGCCTTTTATTGAGAGGTACTGTCAAATAAGCAGGGGTTGGGGGGCAGCCCCCACAAACGAAATGGGGTGTGGGACAGGGAGCCCCCGTAAATAAATGTATCTCAGTTTACAAAACATAAAAAGTAAGAGAGTAATTGTAATATAAAAACTGCCGCAGCCGCCCTGGAAGGCTGCGGAAAGGGAGGGTTTGTATGGATAACAGAGCAATCGGCGTGTTTGATTCCGGCCTGGGCGGCCTTACCTTGGTTAAGGAGCTGCACCGCATTATGCCCCAGGAGAATATTGTGTACTTGGGGGATACGGCCCGCATCCCCTACGGCACAAGAAGCCGCGAAACCATACTGCGCTATGCCCAGGAGGACATTGCCTTTTTGCAGGACAAGGACGTTAAAATGATTGTAGCGGCCTGCGGTACGGTAAGCAGCACCCTTACCAAAGAAATTACCAGCAGCCTTGCGGTGCCCTTTGTAGATGTTATTCTGCCCACAGCACAGGCGGCCTGCGCACTTACTTCCCATGGGAAAATCGGGGTCATTGGCACAGCGGCCTCTATGGGAAGCAACGCCTACGGCAAAACCATCCGCAACATCCGCAATGATGTACGGGTGTTTGGCAATGCCTGCCCCCTTTTGGTCCACTTGGTGGAAAACGGCATGATACAGGAGGATAACCAAATTACCCGCCTTACCGTGGAAATGTACCTGAAGCCCCTTATGGAAGAGGGGATAGATACGCTGATTTTGGGTTGTACCCATTACCCCATTATTTACCCCGTTTTCAACAGCGTGCTGGATTATAAAGTAACCCTGGTGGACCCAGGCAAGGCCACTGCCCAATATGTAAAAAACACCCTTTCCAAGGCAGGGCTGTTCTGCACCCGGGAAGAAAAGGGCAAAACCGAATATAACGTTACGGACCAGCCCCAAAGCTTTGGGCAAACAGCCTCCCTGTTTTTGGGGGAGGCCGTTACCGAACAGGTGAACCAGGTGCGTTTAAAGCCTTTGGATTCAAACAGTTAAAATTATAGCCAAAAGCCCCTGCCGGCATTGCAGCTAAGGCAGCAGGGGGGATAAATCGGCAGAGAGAGGAAATTAAAGGTTGAAAAAGGATGTTGTAATTACCATACAGGGTACGCAAACGGTAGGCAATGAAAGCGAGGAAGTGGAGCTGTTTACCACCGGCCGTTTTTATAAAAAGGACAGCCAGTACTACTTGGCTTACGAGGAAACCGAGGCCACCGGCTTTGACGGCTGCCGCACTACCCTAAAAATAAGCCCCAACCAAAAGGTAACCATGACCCGGTTTGGCCGGTCCCGTTCCCAGCTGATTGTGGAAAAGGGCGTGCGCCACCAGTGCAGTTATGAAACAGAATATGGAATGCTCACCCTGGGGATTATGGGGGACCACTTTGAATTTGCCGTAACCCAGGAGGGCGCCCACTTGGAATTTGGCTATTCCATCGATTTGGAGGCCAGCCTGGCCAGCTATAATAAAGTCATTGTGGATATTAAGGATGCCTCCCCGGAGGAAAAGGAAGAAACAAAAGGGAAAGAAAGGTTGTTAAACATGGAGTACCCAAATTTTGTGAAAAGCGCAATGAATGAGGTGGAAAGCGTTATAAAAAACGCCTTTGGCGCAGCAATGGAACAAGGCAAGCTGCCCCAGGCGGAGGTGCCGGGCTTCACTGTAGAAATCCCTGGGGAAACCGCCCACGGGGATTTTGCTGCCAACGCGGCCATGGTATCTGCCCGGGCTTTCCGCAGCGCACCAATTAAAATTGCCGGCATTTTAGCGGAAAGCTTTAATTTTTCCAACTGTGTTTACTTGGAAAGGGCAGAAATTGCAGGCCCCGGCTTCATTAACTTTTTTGTAAAACCAGCTTGGTTTGCCCACACAGTATCCGGTGTTTTACAGGCTGGGGAAGGGTACGGCCGGTCCAATTATGGCGGCGGGGAAAAGGTAATGATAGAATTTGTTTCCGCCAACCCAACAGGCCCCATGCACATGGGCAATGCCCGGGGCGGCGCCATTGGCGACGGCTTGGCCGCCGCAATGGAAGCCTGCGGTTATGATGTAACAAAGGAATTTTATATTAACGATGCCGGCAACCAAATAGAAAAATTCGGCATCTCCCTGGAAGCCCGCTACCTGCAAATTTTTAAAGGGGAGGACGCGGTGGAATTCCCGGAGGACGGTTACCACGGCGATGATATTAAGGAGCGCGCCCAGGAATACGCCGACCTTCACGGCAGCAGCCTGCTGGATGTTTCCCCCGAGGAACGGCGCCATGCCCTAATCGATTACGCCCTGCCAAAAAATGTGGCTAAGCTGAGGGAGGACCTGGAAAAATACCGCATTGTTTACGATGTATGGTTCCCGGAAAGCAGCCTGCACCAAAGCGGCGCTGTAAAGGCCATTGTGGACGAGCTTGCCGCCCGGGGCCTCACCTACGAAAAGGATGGCGCGGTTTGGTACAAGGCCACAGAATTTGGCGGGGAAAAGGACGAGGTTTTGGTTCGCGCCAACGGCAACCCCACCTACTTTACCGCCGATATTGCCTACCATAAAAATAAATTTGCCGACCGCGGCTTCAGCAGGGTCATTAACGTGTGGGGGGCGGACCATCACGGCCATGTTGCCCGCCTGAAAGGCGCCATGGACGCCATTGGCCAGGACGGCAGCCGCCTGGATATTGTTTTAATGCAGCTGGTGCGTTTAATGAAGGATGGGGAGCCCTACCGCATGAGCAAGCGCACAGGCAAATCTGTCACCCTTTCCGACCTGACGGACCTGGTTCCCATTGACGCTGCCCGCTTCTTCTTTAATATGCGGGAGCCCAACAGCACTTTAGATTTTGATTTGGACCTGGCGGTGGAGGAATCTTCCCAAAACCCGGTGTACTATGTACAGTATGCCCACGCCCGCATTTGTTCTATTATTAAGAATTTGGAAGCCCAGGGTATCCAGCCAAGGGCCTGCACTGCCCAAGAACTGGAACTGCTTTGTACCGGGGAAGAACGGGAGCTCATCCGCAAGCTGGCCCAGCTGCCCCAGGAGGTTATTAACGCGGCAAAAAACTACGACCCCGCCCGCCTAACCCATTACTGCATTGATACAGCAACCCTGTTCCATAAGTTTTACAATGCCTGCCGGGTACAGGGCGAGGATGAAAGCTTAATGCAGGCCCGCCTTAACCTGTGTATGGCGGTAAAAACAGTGCTCTGCAATGTGCTGGGCCTGCTTAAAATTACCGCCCCTGTTTCCATGTAGTGCGGTACCATCAATTAATAAGGGAAAACACGCATGCCGGCATCCAAGGCCTACGGTGCTGGTAAGGCTGCAATTTATGCTGGCTGGCAGGTCCCAAAAAACCGTATTGCCCATTGTAAATTGATGGTATTTACAGCAATAAAAAGAAAGGCTTTGATAAACCAATGAACGGTGAAATACCCCTACCCATTTTAATGGACGGCGCCACAGCTACC
>CAJTSZ010000137.1 GCA_910578755.1 uncultured Oscillospiraceae bacterium
CTTGATTTTCCAGTGTTTTCAAAAGTATCGTTATCTAACGTCAGCTTTCGACCGACCGAGTTTTGTTCAAATGGAGAACTTGGTGGAGCAGGGTGTGGTAGACACCATTATCGTAAAAGATTTGAGTCGCTTTGGCAGAAACTATCTTGATGTGGGTAACTACCTTGAAATCAAGTACCCAACGCTGGGCGTAAGGTTCATCGCCATTCAGGAAAATGTCGATACCCTGAAAGAAACAGGCACAGAGATGATGCCGTTCAACAACATTTTCAATGAGTGGTATGCGGCTCAAACAAGCAAGAAAATCCGTGCGGTGTGGAAGAACAAGGCAGCAAACGGCAAGCGTGTCAGTTCCTCCGTCCCATTTGGATATGTCAGAAACCAACAGGACAAAGAGGATTGGCTGGTAGATGAACCGGCGGCGGAAGTTGTACGAAAAATCTATGCTCTGTGCCTTGACGGTCGGGGACCGTCGCAAATTGCACGGCAGCTTGAACAGGAAAAGGTGCTTATTCCCACTGCCTATTACGCTTCGCTCGGCAGAAAGACACGGAAACAGTACACAGACCCATACGCTTGGGATCAGAAAACAGTCGCCGGCATTCTTGTCAACCAGCAGTATACAGGCTGTACGGTAAACTTTATGACCACCACGGTCAGCTACAAGGTACACAAGACCGTGTATAAGCCAAAGGACGAGTGGCAGATCATCCCGAACACCCAGCCTGCTATCATTGACGAGGATACTTGGAAAAGAGTGCAGGAACTTCGAGAGCATCGTATCCGTCCGACAGCAACGGGCAGGACAAGTCTGTTCTCCGGCAAAGTGTTCTGCGCTGATTGCGGCTCAAAGCTCCATTTCTGCGCTGCCAAGAGTTTGAACGCCAATCAGGAGCATTACCGTTGCGCCAACTACAAAAGCGGCAGAGGAAGCTGTCAGATACATTTTATCCGTAATGTTGTGCTTGAAAAAATCGTACTTGAAGCAATCAACAGCTTAGCGGACTTCGTAAGGTGTTATGAGCCGGTATTTCTGTATCTAATGGCACAAAAGGACATTGTATCTAAGCGGACAGAAACCTCTAAACTTAAAACTGCCATTGAAAGCGGGAAACGGCGTATTCAAGACCTTGACAAGCTGATAGAGCGTATCTATGAAGATCAAGTCCTCGGTAACATCTCTGCCGAACGCTATGCAAGAATGTCGGTCAATTACGAGAACGAGCAACGCTCCCTTATCAATAAGGTGGCAGAGGACGAAAAGAAACTCGCCTGCATTGAACAGACGAGCCTTGACTTGAAAACCTTATTGAAGGTTCTGCGAAGCAGTACATCCTTTGAAGAATTGACACCAACCCTTGTGAACTCTCTGATCCGCAGGATTGAGGTTCATAACAACGACAAATCAAGCGGACACTGCTATGTGAAGGTAGACATCTACTTCACGGCTATCGGATTTATTGACATTCCCACAGAGGACGAAATCACAAGCCTTATGGCTAAAATCAAAGCAAACCCGCAGGAATACAGGCTTACCGCCTGAAAAAGAGAAAACGGTGCACCCCCCCGATTGTGGGGGTTACACCGTATCCCTGCCAAAAAACGTCCTTATGGGGCTTTGGCTAAAGGCGTTCCCTTCCTTATTTAGTGCGCCTTGCAGGCGCTGGGGTTTTTCAACAAATTTTTACAAGTTTGCCCTGGGTAAACTTGCACCCTGCGCTTTCCTTGTGGTATTATGGTACAAGCAGAATTCCCTTCGCCTTTGGGCGGTATGATATAGGAAAGGAGCAAACATTCTTCCATGGCCCTTATTTGCCCCCTTTGCAGCGGAAGCAGCGGCAACAGCATTTTGGTGCAGGGTGGTTCTTCCTCTATTTTGGTGGATGCCGGCGGCACCTGCAAATCAATCTGCGCCGCCCTCACCCAGGCAGGTTCCTCCTATGAGGAGCTGGACGCCATTGTTCTTACCCATGAACACTCCGACCATATTAAGGCTTTGCCTGTCCTGTTAAAAAAGGCCCCTGTTCCCGTATATGCCACAGAGGCTGTTTTGGAATATTTGGCGGAAAACCTTAAAATCCCCGCCAATGTTCCCTTAGTTCCCCTTAATATGGCGGGCTTTTGTATTCATGACCTACATATAGCCCCTTTCCCCACACCCCACGACAGTGTGGGCAGCGTGGGCTACCGCATCGCTTTGCCGGAGGGGCAGCATATTGGCATTGCAACCGACCTTGGCCACTTTACCCCCCAGGTGGAGGAAAGCCTCTCCGGCTGCCAGGCTATTTTGCTGGAATCCAATTACGACGACGGCATGATTTTATGTTCCCCTTACCCTTACCCATTAAAGCGGCGCATTATGTCCCCAAAGGGCCACCTTTCCAACAACGCCTGCGCCAGCGCGGCGGTTGCCTTGGCCCGCAAGGGCACCAGCCGCTTTATTTTAGGCCATTTAAGCGAAAACAACAATATGCCCCAGCTGGCGTTCCAAGCAACCCAAACTGCCATGGACGGCGCAGGCATGACAGCCCAGGAGGGCTTTTCCGTTGTGGTAGCAAAGCGCAGCCAGTGCAGCGCCCCCCTGTTTTTATAACGAAAAGCAAAATGTCCCCCACCCTTCAGCAGCATTGCAGGTAAACTTGCAGCAGGTTCCACCTGCTGTTTCTTTGAAGGGCGGGGCCGTGCCCCTTATGGAAGGAGGAGCCCATGTTAAAAGTGGAACTGGTTGTTATTGGAAAGTTAAAGGAAGAATATTTGCGCCAGGCCTGTGACGAGTATATCAAGCGCCTTGGCGCCTTTTGCCGGGTTACAGTTACGGAGCTGCCGGAGAGCCGGGTTTCCCAAAACCCTTCCCCCAGTGAGATTACCGACTGCCTGGAAAAGGAGGGCGCCGCCATTTTAGCCAAAATACCCGCGCAAAGCTATGTGGTTGCTATGTGCATTGAAGGGGAGCTGCTTACCTCCCCACAGCTGGCGGCCCAAATACAAAAGGCGGCCTCCGGTGGGGCCAGCCACATTTCCTTTGTGATTGGCGGTTCCTGGGGGCTTGCCCCGGCAGTAAAAAAACGGGCGGGCCTGCGCCTTTCCATGTCCCCCATGACCTTCCCCCACCAACTGGCCAGGGTTATGGTTTTAGAGCAGCTTTACCGGGCTATGGGTATTAACAATCACACAAAATACCATAAATAAGGCTGTTTTTCGGGGATTTTACCCAAAAATGATTTTTTTTGCGTTTACCTGTCGAAAAAATTTTTATTTTGCCTTATAATATAAGCTACACCCAATTTAAAAACACCCCTTTTGGGGGCTGCGGAATATATTCACATCACCTTGCCGCGCCAGCGGCGGAAACGGAGTTTTAACAATGGAAAAAGGCATTCACGAAATTTTAATCCCGGTTGGTAAGCTCAGCATTGTAAGTATGAAGGGCTGCGAGGAAATTTGCAAAAGCGTAGATTCTTATTTGTCCAACTGGCGTTCCCGGCGCCACGGCGAATTTTTGGAAGGCGCCGATTTTAACGGCTACTGCCGCGATTCCTACCTGCTGAAAGCAAAATGCCCCCGCTTTGGCACCGGTGAAGCCAAGGGTACTTTGGAAGAATCTGCCCGCGGCCACGATATCTTCATTATTATAGACGCTTTTAACTACGGCGTTACCTACAATATGTACGGCATGGAAGTGCCCATGAGCCCCGACGACCATTTCCAGGATTTAAAACGGGTTATTGCCGCCATCAGCGGCAAGGCCAGACGTGTTAACGTGATTATGCCTATGCTGTACGAAGGCCGCCAGCACAAGCGTTCCTCCCGTGAATCCTTAGACTGTGCTTTGTGCCTACAGGAACTGATTAACCTGGGTGTTGAAAACATTATTACCTTTGACGCCCACGACGCCCGGGTACAAAATGCCATTCCTTCCAAAGGCTTTGAAAACGTCCCCCCAACCTACCAGTTCATTAAGGCTTTGGTAAACAACGTGCCGGACCTGCAAATTGACCGTGAGCATTTGATGATTATTTCCCCGGATGAAGGCGGCATGACCCGTTGTATGTACTACTCCTCCGTTTTGGGTGTAGACCTTGGTATGTTCTACAAACGCCGCGACTATTCCCGCATTGTAAACGGCAGGAACCCCATTATTTCCCATGAATTCCTGGGTTCCGACGTTTCCGGCAAGGACCTGATTGTTTGCGACGATATGATTTCCTCCGGCGATTCCGTTTTGGATATTGCCGAACAGCTGAAGGCCAGGGGCGCCCGCCGCATTTTTGTATGCACCACCTTTGGCTTGTTCTGCAATGGCCTTGAAAATTTTGACAAAGCCTATGCCGACGGCTCCATTACAAAGGTGTTCACCACAAACCTGATTTACCGCCCAGAAGCGTTGAAGCAGCGCCCATGGTACCAGGAAGTGGATATGTCCAAATACATTGCCCACCTTATTGACACCATTAACCATGACGGGTCCATCAGCGACCTGCTGGACCCGGCACAGCGCATCAGCACTTTGGTAGAAAAACACAAAGCCAAAACAAAATAAATTATAATAAAACCAAGGGGAGGCCGTTAGGCCTCCCCTTGGTTTTATACTTTTTTGGAAGTTTGGGGCGCTTCCAAGCTTTTACTGTTGGGGCCTACCCGGCCCACGCCCCCTTTCTTTTGGAAGTGTTCAGCCACTTCCAAGCCTTTTCTGTTGGGGCTTACCCAGACCCAACCTGCGTATGGCCTACCCGGCCGGGGCCCCTTTCTTTTGTGTGAAAAGAAAGGGGGGAAAGAAAGCACACCAAGGGTCAACCCTTGGAACCCAAAGGGTTTGTGCCTCTCAATAAGCGGCGGCAACCGGTATTTGTACAGCGATACAATTATAATATGGCTGTGCCTCATGCTGCGCATGGTCACATAGCCACATTATAAGTTCACTGTACTGCACAACGGTTGGTCTGCCCAAAGGAGGGGGCAGACTACCCGCTTAGT
>CAJTSZ010000138.1 GCA_910578755.1 uncultured Oscillospiraceae bacterium
GCGACGATTTTGAAATGGGCGGGGCCCAGGAGCTGCCCTTTTTGCAGAATATGTTCAGCGACCTGATGAAAACATCAGGCAAGGAGGAAGCGGAAAACCCTTCCCAGGAATATGACGAAAAAGAAGCGTGGCGGGATAATAAAAAGGCCAAAAAGGAAAAGAAAAAATACCGCTTTTTGGACGCCCACTGCGAAAACCTTACCTTAAAGGCAAAGGAAGGGAAAATAGATAAAATTATTGGCCGTGACAGGGAAATAGAACGGGTGATGCAAATACTGAACCGCCGCACCAAAAATAACCCCTGCCTTATTGGTGAACCCGGCGTGGGCAAAACGGCTGTGGCCGAAGGCATTGCCCAGCGCCTGGCAGAAAACCGGGTTCCGGCCATGCTTCAGGGCAAGGAGCTGTACCTGCTGGATATGACTTCCCTTGTGGCAGGCACACAATTCCGCGGCCAGTTCGAAAGCCGTGTAAAGGGGCTTTTGGAGGATATTAAGCGGGTAGGCAATGTTATTTTGTTTATTGACGAGGTCCACAGCCTGGTGGGCGCGGGGGATTCGGAAGGCTCCATGAACGCCGCCAACATTTTAAAGCCGGCCCTTTCCCGCGGGGAGGTGCAGATCATTGGCGCCACTACTTTTAACGAGTACCGCAAGCACATCGAAAAAGACGCTGCCCTGGAACGCCGTTTTCAGCCGGTTACCATAGAGGAGCCTACCCTGGAGGACAGTGTTTCCATTTTGCTGGGGATTAAGCAGTACTACGAAAAATTCCATAGGGTAGAGGTAAGCAACGCCATTGCCCGCCGGGCGGTGGTGCTTTCGGAACGGTATATTTCCGACCGGTTCCTGCCGGATAAGGCCATTGACCTTTTGGACGAGGCCTGCTCCTGCGCCTCCCTGCGCAATGTTAAGCTGACCCAGTACGACCAGTTAAACCACCAGCTGGCCCATTGCCGAAAGGAAATTGAAGCCCTTGAGCAAAACAGCGGCGAAATTGATTACGAAGCTTTGGCCCAAAACAAGGCGAAGGTGCTCCAGCTCACCACGCAGGTTCAGGAAATAGAAGAAGAAGCCTTGGGCATGGCAGTAACCGAGGAGGACCTGGCCAAGGTAATTGAACTGTGGACAGGGATTCCCGCCAGCAAAATTAAAGAATCGGAGCTGCAGCGGGTAGCAGGCTTGGAAGAAGCATTAAAGCGCCGGGTCATTGGCCAGGACGAGGCGGTTCACCTGGTGGCCAGCGCTGTGAAACGCTCCCGGGTGCAAATCAGCAAAAAACGCCGCCCGGCATCCTTTATTTTTGTAGGCCCTACCGGTGTGGGGAAAACCGAACTGGTGAAAGCCCTTTCGGAAGAATTGTTTGACGCCCAAAACCCATTGATTCGCTTGGATATGTCGGAATTTATGGAGAAGCACTCTGTGGCCCGCATTATTGGGGCCCCTCCCGGCTATGTGGGCTACGACGAGGCGGGGCAGCTAACAGAAAAGGTGCGCCGCCGGCCTTATTCCGTTGTCCTTTTTGATGAGATTGAAAAGGCTCACCCGGATGTGATGAATATTTTGCTGCAAATTTTGGACGAAGGCAAAATTTCCGACGCCCAGGGCCGCAACGTTTCCTTTGAAAGCACAGTAATCGTCATGACCTCCAATGCAGGCAGCGAGGCCAACAGCTCCTCCTTAGGCTTTAACAAAATGCCAACGGATATTGCAAAGGATAAAGCCATGAAAAGCCTGCGGGAATTTTTACGCCCCGAATTTTTGGGCCGTGTAGATGAAATTGCCATGTTTAACCCCCTTACCCAGGCCGACTTTGAAAAAATAGGGGAGCTGATGCTGGGCGAGTTAAAGGAACCTTTGGCAGAAAAGGGAATTTCCTTCTCCTACGACCAAGCTGCTTTGGCGCTGCTGGCCCAACAGTCCTTTGGCCACAAGGGCGGCGCCAGGGATTTGCGCAAAACCATACGCAAGGATGTGGAGGACAAAATTTGTACCCTGCTGGTGGAACAGTACAACCAGCAGCCCACAGTAATTAAGGTAACAGCCCAGGATAATGAAATACAGGTCTTAGCAATGTAGCTATTTTTAAGGGAAAACACCCTGTAAAGCAAAAATACTTTATAGGGTGTTTTCCTTTTGGTGGAGCCGTTTCTTGTAAGAAGTATAGGTGGGCTGGCTTTAGGGGGTTTTCCTTTAAAACCAGGGGGCCTGGGGTTTGGGGGTGAAGGGCCCCTAAAGGGGTCTGGGCCGGGCTTGGGGCTGAAAGCCTCAAAAAGAGCCCAGGGTATGGGGCTGGGCAAGCCACAATAGTAAAAACTTGGAAGTATTCAATTACGCTTCATGGTATACTAAAACAATAAAGGGAAAAGAGGGGCAGTGCAGTGAAAAAAAGAATTAGTTTGTTGGCAGTTTGTGTTGTATTTACTATGGCAGCCCTTATGGCCTGCGGGGAAAAGGAGCCAATCCCTACGGGTAACAGCACAGGGGTTGAAGAATTTGTAACAGGGCTTTCCCTTGCCGGCGACCAAAATTGCAGTGTGCGGAACAAGGACGGCGAGGAAATAACAGAGCAATTCCTTAGGGAAATAAAGGCCCTGGCAGCCAATAAGGAGTGGAACAAAATAGACAACTACTGCCGGGAAAATACTTTGCTGCTGGTGGAAAAGCTGCCTGTAACCATACAACAGGGGGAGCAGGGGGAAAGCAAAACAGAATCCCGGCGCTGCATTGCCTATGTAAGCAGCGAAAAATTTCCCGATGGGAAAGACTACACCAAAAAGCTGATCCAAAACCTGGAGGATGGGATAACAAAAAAAGTAATTTATGATTTGGAAGGCACCATTACATACGACCCAAACACCGGCGTTATTTTAGACGCAAAGGCCGTCCTTGCAAATTTTGTTTTTGAGGATGGCTGTACACACAATATGTCTTACAGCGACGTGGTAATAAGGCCAAACAAGGCTGCGGCAGAGGTTGTCGGGGAAGTTGTTATTGCGTGGGGAGAAGCTGCTTCCCATGGGTTTATTGGCGAAAAGGTTATATTTATGCCCGCAAAGCATAGCTTTGTAATAACCAGCGGCCAGCAGTAAAAAGGTGACAGCGCGCCGCCCTTGGGGAGAAAGAGGCGCCAGCCCCCTTAAGAAAAGGGGCGTTACAGTTATTGACCAAAAAACAGGAAAATGGTATACTATAGCCACGGAAAACATTGTTGCCCCAAGGAAAAGGGGCAGAATATTT
This sequence comes from uncultured Oscillospiraceae bacterium, assembly GCA_910578755.1. GTDB lineage: Bacteria > Bacillota > Clostridia > Oscillospirales > Ruminococcaceae > Negativibacillus. The sequence goes on from CAJTSZ010000138.1 coordinate 3,240, forward strand.
GAGAGGAGCATTTACTATGAGAAAGGTTGTTTTGTACGGTACAAGCACATGAGGCGGCTGCCCACCAGTGAAAGAGGTTCTTTCCAAAAACGATATTAAGTATATGTATGTTGACGTTTGCGAAAGCGTAGGCAAGCTGAAGCTGTTTTTAACCCTGCGGGATACGGCAGAGGTTTACCGGGATATTCGCGAAAACAGCCACAGGGCTGGTATTCCTGCCATTGTTATTGATAATGAAACTATTCTTGTGCAGGGCCCGGAACATATGGAACAGCTGATTGAACAGTACAAGCTGAAAGAGGAATAAAAAGGAAAGCCCCCGCTTTATTACAAGCGGGGGCTTTCCTTTGCCCAAAACAGTTGACAAATAAAGCAGGAGAGGATATAATAAACAAGATATATGTCAAGACACATTATATGACAATGAAAGGGTAGATGTTATGCGCAGTGATAAAAAAATAAGAAATATGGTAACAGCCGGTATGCTTTGTGCCATTGGTATTTTAATCCCTATGGTTTCCCCCATAAAAATAACCCTGGACCCGGCCTCCTTTACCCTTGCAAGCCATGTGCCAGTGTTTATGGCAATGTTTATTTCCCCTGTAGTGGGCATTTTTGTGGCTGTTGGCACTACGCTGGGCTTTTTAATGGGCGGGTTCCCTTTGCCGGTGGTGGCAAGGGCGGCAAGCCATGTTATTTTTGTACTGTTAGGCGCTGCTTACCTAACAAAGCATAAGGAAACCTTATCCTGCACCAAAAAGTGGGTGGCGTTTTCCTTTGTTATTTCTGTAATTCATGGTGTATGCGAGCTGCTTATTATTTTGCCCTTTTATATAAACGGCGCTTTACCGGCAGCCAATTATGAAAAAGGTTTTTTTGTTTCTATTTTCCTGCTGGTGGGAATTGGGTCCATTGTTCATAGTATGGTAGATTTCGTTATTTCCCAGGTGCTGTGGAGCCGTATTGGCAAAGCAGTTGGGGTAACGGTATAAAATAAAAAACGGCCTGCTCCTTTGTCTGTTATGGGAGCAGGCCGTTTTTGTATGGGAATGTTAATGGAAAGGGTAGCCGGGTGGGTAAGGCGGGCCCTTTTCATCGGGAAATTTTTCTGTCCGAAGCTTCCAGCCACAGGCGGGGCAGTTGGCTTCAATTTCTGGGTTTTGGGTCGCTATTTGGGTACAAATAACGTCTTTTTGGTCTAAAAAACGGTTGAGCGCCATAATGCGCTGTGTTTGCAGCCTCATAGAACAAAACCTCCTGTTCTGTATTGCTGCCTTTAGCCCGCCAAAAGGGGCGCTGGCAGGCTAAGCGATGGTTATGAACGGGAATGATGGGCAGAAAAGGAACAGGATTTGCACTTGGCAATTACGCCGCCGTTTTCATCGTGTTTTGTTTGTACTAATCCCCCGCAGATAGGGCAGGTAAGCTGGTTTACCGGGGTTTGCGTGGCCATAACGGTACTTATTTGGGCAAGCTGTTCCTGAAAATGAGCCATAGAGCTGCTGTTTGCAGTGTACAAAAAATCACCTCCCGCTTTTATTTTGCCGCAGGCAGGGAAAAATACACCTGGCAGCGGGAGAAAGATTCCGGCAGTTTTTGCGGCAAAAAGCGCCTGGCCAACAACAAATGCAAAATACCCGGTTGCAACCTTACTTTAAGTGGAGTAC
>CAJTSZ010000139.1 GCA_910578755.1 uncultured Oscillospiraceae bacterium
GGGTATTCTCCCTTTGGGCCATGGGTGTGTTTGCTACTGCCCAAACCATGGGGGCAGGATGCAAGGGGCTTGTTTGTGGGATTGCCTTTTTCATTTTGCAAAATGTACAAAGGGCCCCAGTTTTTTGACTACAAAATTTTGATGCAGCCCAGCTGGGTTTTCCATTTAAATATTAATGGTTTCGTTAATGGCAATCATAATAGGGTCGGCTTTTTTGGTCATATTTAAAGCCTCGGTAATGTCCATATCCCCAATTACATCCCCGCGGACCACAATAACCCGGTCGCCAATGCCCTGTTCCAGCACCTCTACCGCGTGGTAGCCCATGCGGCTGGCCAGCAAACGGTCGTAAGCGGCGGGGCTGCCCCCGCGCTGAATATGCCCCAAAACAGTAGCCCGGGATTCAACGCCGGTTTTTGCTTCAATTTCCTTGGCCAAAGCGTGAATATCGGTAATGCCTTCCGAAACGATAATAACAAAATTGTGCTTGCCGGTGCGCAGGGTGCGCTTCATTTTTTGTATAATGTCTTTTTCTACGTCAAAGTCCACCTCGTTAATCCAGCAGGAGGTACCGCCGCCGGCAATGCTGGAATACAGGGCCAAATGGCCGGCCCCGTGGCCCATAACCTCAACAACGGAGCAGCGGTTGTGGGATTCGCTGGTGTCCCGCAGCCGGTCAATAGCGTCCACCACGGTGTTTAAGGCGGTGTAAAAGCCAATGGTGTAATCGGTAGAGGCGATGTCGTTATCAATGGTGCCGGGGATGCCCACTGTGGGAACCCCTAAGTCCGAAAGGGCCTTTGCACCGCGGAAAGAACCGTCGCCGCCAATAACAACCAGGCCTTCAATTCCCATTTCCTTGCATACTTCATAGGCCTTTAACTGGCCCTCTTTTGTTCTAAATTCTTTGCAGCGGGCGGTTTTAAGCAGTGTGCCGCCCCGGTGAAGCAGGCTGGATACCTTGCGCAGGTCCATTTCAATTACTTCGCCGTTAATTAAGCCGTTGTAGCCGTTGGTTATGCCCAGCACGCGAATGTCGCGCTTAATGGCGGTGCGCACAACTGCCCGCACGGCTGCGTTCATGCCAGGGGCGTCGCCGCCGCTGGTTAAAACACCAATAATTTTGGGTTTACCGTTCATCATAAAAGGTGCCTCCTTCCAACCCATTCCAATTAGGGCTGACGAATACTTAACTTCTTTTATTTTTTTACAGTGATAATTATATAATAAAATGTAGAAATTTTCAATAGAAAGTGGAAAAAAAGCGGTTATTTATGCCATTTAAAACATTTTACCCTTCATGGTGGATTTTACAGAGAAAAACAGCGGAACCTTCCGCGGAAGAAAAGGCTATTTTTAACTGTTCCCCCCTGGGCTCTGGCTTTGTGGAAAGCAGCAGCAAATCACCAGCTGCTAAAGGGGCCTGGTAGGGTTGGGGCAAAGCGGCTTCCACATCTACAGCCCCAGTAGCGCAGTAAAGAGCCAGGGTAAACAAGGGGAACTCCCTTGCCTGGCAAAGCAAGTGGAGGGTGGTACTGCTGCCGGCAGCCAGTTCCATGGGCTGCACAGAGCCGCCGCAAAGGCCTTTGGCCATCATCAGGTTAAAATCGGTTACGCGGCCTTGGCTTACGGTGCGGCAGCCGCCGTCAAACTGGTTCAGCTCCAAGGGGGCTAAGGGAAAGGGCTCCCTGCCATTGTGGGAAAGGGTAAGGCTGCCCTGTATAATGGAGAAAATACGGTTGTACTTTGGCAGGACAGTGAAGGTGGAGGTTTCATCCTCCACCGTGGCGGAACTAAGGCGCCAAATAAAATCCCGCTGGGCATACTGGGCCTGTGGCGGGTAAATGGCCAGTTGGGTGGTGGTGCCGCCGGACCAGCGGGTGGTTTGGCACTGGCTTTTGGGCACAAGCAGGGCAGAAAACATAACAGGTTCCTCCTAACCAAATATAAAAATTTAGCGGCTTGGGGCCTCCAATGCGTTTTCCGTAGCAGGCGCTACCGATTGGAACATGGCGCTGATGCTGCTGGAATAATCGTTGCGGGGGCAGGTCACCATAACAGAAAGAATACCATTGGGTGTTTTTTGGTAATGGACATAGGAAAAACCGCTGGCGTTTTCAGCATCCTTGGCGTTGGTGTAGGTAAAGGTGATGTAATAGGTGCCGTCGGGCAGCTTTTGCCTGTCATACTGAAAGTTAAATACAGAGGGGTCGTTGGCAAGGGCTTCATCAATATTGGCAATGTCCGCCTCGGTGGAGGCAATCAGCTCCTCCCCGGTAAGGTAGGCCACAATGCCCTGGAAGGAGGTGTCATCCTTAGCGGAAATGTAAAAACCGCCGTCCCCAGGGTTGTATATCCCCTGCAGCGGGTCCTTCAAGCAGATTTCATAGCCAGAATCCATAAGCAGGAAGGTGCCGCTTTGGGGAGAGTTGGAGGAGGGCTCATCCTCCTCATCTTTTTCTTCGCTTTCTGTGTCCTCCATATCCTCCGTTTCTTCCATCGGCTTATCTGTAGGAAGGGGAACGTCGTTCTCCTTTTCCTCGGTAGGTGTCCCTTCCTGGTAGGAAAGGGAGGACTGCTCCTCCGGCGGCAGGGTGCGGGGGGCGCAGGCAAACAGCAGGCAGGAAAGGGCTAAAATAAGGGGCAGCAAAAGGTTTTTTTTCATGGGATACCTCCTGAATCAAAAGTAAAAGCATATGGCAGCAGGGCAGCATTAAAAGCGGGGTGTTTTGGAAGCCTCCGCCAATATTTTTTCCCGGTACTGTTTGGCAGCCTGCTCCGTTTTGTTATCCCCAAACTGGTAATATACCCGTTCTTTTATGGCGTCGGGCAGGTACTGCTGGGGGTAATAGTGGTTGGGGTAGTTGTGGGGGTACTGGTACCCCTGGGCGCGGCCCAGCTTTTGGGCCCCGCTGTAGCTGCCGTCCTTTAAATAGGCGGGAATGTCCGAATAATTTCCCTGGCGAATATCTGCCAAGGCGGCGTCAATGGCAGCTTCCGCACTGTTGGATTTAGGGGCCGTACACATTACAATGACTGCCTGTGCCAAAGGGATGCGAGCTTCAGGCAGGCCAAGCTGCATGGCGCTGTCAATGCAGGCTTTTACAATGCAGATGCATTGGGGGTACGCAAGGCCTACGTCCTCACTTGCCATCACCAGCAGGCGGCGGCAGGGGGAGAGCAGGTCGCCTGCTTCCAAGGCGCGGGCCAAATAGTGGAGGGCGGCGTTTTCGTCCGACCCCCGCACCGATTTTTGCAAGGCGGAAAGCACATCGTAGTGGACGTCGTCCTCACGGTCATACCGCATGGAGCCTTTTTCCGCCACGGCCCCCGCGTCCTCTAAGGTGATGCAACGCCCCTGGGGGGTGGTTTTAGCCGCCAAAAAGGCAACCTCCACCATATTCAGGGATTTACGCACATCGCCCCCGCAGCTGTGGGCAATGGCCTCAAGGACTCCGTCCTCCAAGGCAACGGCGGTTTGGTATTCTTCCTCCAAGGCGGCAACCGCCCGCAGCACCGCCTTTTCTATTGCCTGGGGCGCAACCGCCCGGAACTCAAACACCGTGCTGCGGCTTAAAATGGCGTTATATATGTAAAAGTAAGGGTTTTCCGTGGTGGAGGCAATAAGGGTAATTTGGCCGTTTTCCAAAAATTCCAACAGGGTTTGCTGCTGTTTTTTGTTTAGGTACTGAATTTCATCCAAGTACAGCACAACACCAGCAAGGCCGTCAAAGGTATTTAAGGAGGCAATAATATCCTTAATGTCCGCAGTGGAAGCAGTGGTCCCATTTAGGCGGTACAGTTTTTTGCCGGCCTGGCGGGCAATAATTTCGGCCACGGTGGTTTTGCCTGTGCCCGGCGGGCCGTAAAATATCATGTTGGGCACCTGCCCTGAGGCAACAATGCGGCGGAGCATACCCGTTTCTCCCAAGATGTGCTCCTGACCTACAACCTGCTCCAGGGTTTTGGGACGCAGCTTATCTGCTAAAGGCGAAGCCATGGCTGCCCTCCTTTTTGTTATGTTTTTTGTATAAGTTACATAGTATTATTATACCGCCCTTTTGGGGAGGGAGCAAGGCGTTTTTTATTGCTTCATAGTAAAAAAACTAATGTGCAGGCGGATACAGGCTGTAACGAAACAGTTTTTGCAAGTTTTGCAGGTGAAGCCAAAAACCTTGCAAGGGGCACTTGCAGGGTTTCGTTTTGCTTGTCTATTTTTTACGATTACCAAAAAAATAGATATGGCTGGCCAGCTTGATGCGGAAAAACAGGACCCCCCTAAAAAGCAGCTGCTTTTTAGGGGGGTGAAGGTTAGGTGTTCATTAAATCTTCGTGCTGTTTGCCAGCCTGGGTCAGCTTTTCGGCGGAGGAGGCCATGTACTGGGCGGCCTGGGTTTGCAGTTCCTCAAAGGGGAAGCAACAGCGTCATCCTGTTCAAACAGGCCGCTATAGGCCTTTATGTAGCTGTCACAGCCGGCAGAAATATCCTCCCCGGCTTCAATATAAAGCTGCTGCACCTGGGCAAATTTTTCCGGGGCAGAAAGCCCCTCCAATGCCTGGGCGGCATTTTGCACCTGTTGGCAGGCATCCAGCAAAGGGGGCAGGGTATCCGGGTTGGTATTATCCACAGCGGCAAGGGCTGTGTTCATCTGCTTTACAGCATCTTCCAAGGCTTTCATGGTTTCAGTTACCTTGTTAAAATAATCAATATGCTCCTGCGGCGTTTTGGAGCAGGCGGAAAAGCAAAGTACAAACACCATGGTCACCACGGCAGCAAAAATACGTTTTATTTTTTAAGTTCCTTCCTCCTTTAAGCCGCCAGTAACAGG
>CAJTSZ010000140.1 GCA_910578755.1 uncultured Oscillospiraceae bacterium
GCCGATAATGTCACCAACTCCATGGAACGGGCCATCAGCGAAACATACCGCCGCCGGGAAGTGCAGCTGGCCTACAACAAAAAACACGGAATTACCCCAAAAACCATCCAAAAAGATGTGAGGGAAATTTTAGAGATCAGCGCTTCCAGCCGCAGCGAAAAGGGCAAAAAACGCCCCATGAACCAGGCGGAACTGAAAGCCACCCTGGACCAGCTCACCCTGGAAATGAAAAACGCCGCCAAAATACTGGAATTTGAACACGCAGCTTACCTGCGGGATAAAATTAAAAAACTGAAGGAAGAGTATACCCTAAACCCCAACCTGGAAAAAATAAAGAAAAAATAAAACGAAGCGGCGGGCTGCATCTGCTGCACGAATTTAAAGTTATACGGCAAAGGAGGCACTGCTTTGGCACAGGATAAAATTATCATTCGCGGCGCCAGAGAACACAACCTGAAAAATCTTGATTTAGACATCCCAAGGGACCAATTTATCGTATTCACCGGCCTTTCCGGCTCCGGCAAATCCTCCCTGGCCTTTGATACGATTTATGCCGACGGCCAGCGCCGCTATATGGAAAGCCTTTCCTCTTACGCGCGGCAGTTTTTGGGGCAGATGGAAAAGCCCGATGTGGACGATATTCAGGGCCTTTCCCCGGCCATTTCCATCGACCAAAAAACAACCTCCAAAAACCCCCGTTCCACCGTGGGCACCGTCACGGAAATTTACGATTATTTCCGCCTGCTTTATGCAAGAATCGGCGTGCCCCACTGCCCGGTGTGCGGTAAGGAAATTAAGCAGCAAACAGTGGACCAAATGGTGGATAAAGTGCTGGAGCTGCCTGAACGGACCAAAATACAGGTGCTGGCCCCCATTGCAAGGGGCAAAAAGGGCCTGTTTGCAAAGGAGCTGGAGCAGGCCAAACGCTCCGGCTATGTCCGCGTGCGTATTGACGGCAATATGTACGACCTTTCCGAGGAAATTAAACTGGATAAAAACAAAAAGCATACGGTGGAAATCAGCATCGACCGCCTTGTGGTGAAACCGGACGTTCAGTCCCGCCTTACGGATTCCCTGGAAACAGCCATTGCCCTCACCGGCGGCCTTGTGGTGGTGGATGTGGTGGATGGGGAGGAGATTCTGTTTTCCCAAAACTATTCCTGCCCGGAACACAACATCAGCATAGAGGAGCTTACTCCCCGTATGTTTTCCTTTAATAACCCCTTTGGCGCCTGTGAAAAGTGTACAGGCCTTGGTACCTTTATGCGTATTGACCCAGACCGGGTGCTGCCCAATAAAGAGCTTTCCATTGCCCAGGGGGCTATCCGGGCCAGCGGCTGGTACTATGCCGAAGGCGGCATTGCCCAAATGTACTTTCAAAGCCTGGCCGCCCACTACGGCTTTTCCCTGGATACCCCGGTAAAGGATTTGCCGCCTAAAGTAATTGATATCCTCCTCTACGGCACCAAGGGGGAAAAAATTAAAATGCGCCGGGAAACCGACCAAATCAAAAGCGAATACGAAACTGATTTTGAGGGCGTGGTCAACAACCTGGAACGCCGCTTTCGGGAAACCAGCAGCAACTGGATGCGGGAGGAGCTGGCCAGCTTTATGAGCGCCATTGAATGTCCCGAGTGCCACGGTGCAAGGTTAAAAAAGGAAAGCCTTGCCGTAACCGTGGGGGGCAAAAATATCGACCAGGTTTCCCGCCTTTCCATCTCCAAGCTTTTGGAATTTTTCCAAAAGCTACAGCTTAATGAAAAGGAACAGATGATTGCCCAGCAGGTGCTCAAGGAAATTCGGGAGCGCCTCACCTTCTTAAAAAATGTGGGGTTGGATTACCTCACCCTCTCCCGGGCGGCAGGCACCCTTTCCGGTGGGGAAAGCCAGCGCATCCGCCTGGCAACCCAAATTGGCTCCTCCCTTATGGGTGTGCTTTATATTTTGGACGAGCCCAGCATTGGCCTGCACCAGCGGGATAACGACAGGCTAATAGAGGCCTTAAAGCGGCTGCGGGACTTGGGCAATACCCTTATTGTGGTGGAGCACGATGAGGACACCATGCGCGCCGCCGATTATATTGTGGATATTGGCCCCGGGGCCGGCGTCCACGGCGGCCAAATAATATGCGCCGGCAGTTTGGCTGATATTGAAGCCTGCGAAGGTTCCATAACAGGGCAGTACTTAAGCGGCCGCCGCAAAATACAGGTGCCTGCCCAGCGCCGCCCCGGCAACGGTAAGTGGCTGACGGTGAAGGGGGCAGGGGAGAACAACCTGCGGAATGTGGACGTGAAATTCCCCCTGGGCGCCTTTTGCGCTGTAACCGGGGTTTCCGGCTCCGGTAAATCCTCCCTGGTTAACGAGATTTTATATAAGGGCCTGGCTTCCCAGCTCAACGGCACCAAGGACCGTCCCGGAAAGTTCCAAGCTATGGAAGGGGTGGAGGCCCTGGACAAGGTTATCGACATTAACCAGTCCCCCATTGGCCGCACACCCCGTTCCAATCCGGCTACTTATATTGGGTTGTTTACGGATATCCGCCAAATTTTTGCCGAAACTACAGAGGCCAAAAGCCGGGGCTACGGCCCGGGACGCTTTTCCTTTAATGTAAAAGGCGGCCGCTGCGAAGCCTGCGAGGGCGGCGGCATCCTGCAAATTGAAATGCACTTTTTACCAGATATTTTTGTTCCCTGCGAGGTATGTAAAGGAAAGCGGTATAATCGGGAAACCTTAGAGGTAAAATATAAAGGGAAGTCTATCTACGACGTTTTGGAAATGACCGTGGAGGAGGCTTTAGCCTTTTTTGAAAACCTGCCTAAAATTAAACGCAAGCTGCAAACCCTTTACGATGTTGGCCTGGGCTACGTTAAGCTGGGCCAGCCCGGCACCACCCTTTCCGGCGGCGAGGCCCAGCGGGTAAAGCTGGCGGCGGAGCTTTCCAAAAAGCCAACGGGGAAAACCATCTATATCCTGGACGAGCCCACCACCGGCCTGCACACCGCAGATGTCCACCAGCTTATTGGCGTGCTGCAAACATTAGTGGAAAACGGCAACACCATCATTGTAATAGAACATAACTTAGATGTAATTAAAACGGCGGATTATGTTGTGGACCTTGGGCCGGAGGGCGGCGACAAGGGGGGGCAGGTGGTGGCCTGCGGTACGCCGGAGGAAGTGGCGGCCTGCAAAAAGTCCTACACAGGGCAGTACCTAAAAAAAATGCTGTAGGATTTTTCTTTTGGAAGTGTTAGGCTACTTCCAAACCTGTGCCATTGGGCCTTTCAGCCCCAACAGCAGAGGCTTGGAGGCAGCCGACGCCTCCAAAAAAAGGGCAGGGCACAGCAAAAAATAAAAATCCCCCTTTACAAAACTGTACTTTTGCGGTATACTATTGACGAAGCAAAAATACCATAGCCTTTCAATTACAATATATATGGAGGAATTTAAAATGAAAAAATATGTTTGTACCGTTTGCAATTGGGTATACGACGAAGAAAAAGGCGACCCCGATAACGGCATTGCCCCAGGCACCAGCTGGGACGACCTTCCAGAGGATTATGTTTGCCCCGAATGCGGCGTAGGCAGAGATATGTTTGAACCAATGTAAAAGGAAAAAGCGGGGCGGCCGCGCCCCGCTTTTTTACGCAGGATATTCCACCCCGCTGTGGCGGCAAAGGGTATTTAAAAAGAAGGAGGATTTTTTAAATGGCTTCTCAAAAAATTAACCAGGGGGTTTCTTTTGTAGGTATTATGAACCCCAACATGCGTGTGTTTGATATTGTTATGAAAACAGATTCCGGCACCACCTACAACTCTTATATTGTAAAAGGGGAAGAAAAAACAGCGCTGATTGAAACAAGCCACGCCGATTTTTTCAACCTCTATATGGATAATATCCGCCAGGTGTGCGACCCTGCTTCCATTGATTATATTATCCTCAACCACAACGAGCCCGACCATTCCGGCGCCCTGGCCCAAATAATGGAACAAATGCCCAACGCAAAAATTGTGGTTTCCCAGGCGGGGGCACTGTATTTAAAAAATATTACCAACAAAGAACTGGATGTTATTAAGGTAAAAGACGGCGATTCCTTGGATTTGGGCGGCAAAACCCTCCACTTTATTTCCGCCCCCTTCCTCCATTGGCCAGATTCCATGTTCACCTGGCTGCCGGAAGATAAAACCCTTTTTACCTGCGACTTTTTTGGCTGCCACTACTGCGAGCCCTACGTTTTAGACCAGTACATCACTTACCCTACAGCCTATGAAGCAGCCCTCCAGCTGTACTACAGCGCAATTTTTGGGCCATTCCCGTCCTATGTGCAAAAGGGGCTGGAAAAAATGCGGGACTTGGGCGCGGAATATATCTGCAATAGCCATGGCCCTGTACTTACAAAGGATGGGCTTTTGGGGCATGTAATGGAAATGTACGACCAATGGAGCCAGCCGGAACCCCAGGGCGCCCCAAATATCCCTGTATTTTACTGTACCGCCTACGGCAATACAAAGCAGCTGGCAGAAAAAATCCAGGAAGGCATCCTTTCCGTTTTGCCGCAAGCCAATGTGGAACTGTACGATATTATTGAGCATGACCTTGGGGAGCTTCACGGCAAGCTGAACAAGTCCTCCGCCTTTGCCGTAGGTACCCCAACTTTAAATAAGGACGCTGTTGCACCGGTGTGGATGCTTTTGGCCGGTGTGGACGCCATAAACTGTGCCAAAAAGCCTTGCCTTGTGTTTGGCTCCTATGGTTGGAGTGGGGAAGGCGTTCCTAACGTAAAACAACGGCTGGAGTCCTTAAAAATGAAGGTGTTTGGCGACGG
>CAJTSZ010000141.1 GCA_910578755.1 uncultured Oscillospiraceae bacterium
AACACTGTAGTAGCCCCGCCCCGGATGCTGATTGCCTTTTTGGAAAACAACCTGAATGCCGACGGTTCTGTAAACATTCCAAAGCCGTTACAGATGTACATGGGCGGCAAAGAGGTTATTCGCTAATTTTTTATTGCTGCGCAATAAAAGGGCTGGGCTGTAACGAAGCAATTTTCGCAAGTTTTGCAGGCGAAGCCAAAAAACTTGCAAGGGGCGCTTACAAAGTTTCCATTCTGTACAAGTGCCCTGTGCCCTGTAATGCACAAAAGCGCGCCTAAAAAGGCGCGCTTTTTTACCGCTTTTAAGGCCCCTTTTTATAGAACAACGGAATTTGGGAAAACTACAAGGTGTAGGGCGGCCTCCTTACAAAGAATTCCTTTGCATTGGGCCGCATTTTGTATTACAATAAATGTGTTGTAATGCTGGGGGATACCCCCGGCCATTATGAAAAAACAGTGAGGAGGCACTTTTTTGAGCATCTTTAAATTTTTTCAGAAGAATAAACAGGAACAAGAGCAAGAGCAAGAGCAGGAACTTCCCCGGCAGCAGGAGCCTGTTTCCGGCCAAACGGGCCAACAGGAGGACATAGAAGCTGCTCCTGCCGCCAGCCAGCCAATTCAGCCTGCTGATGCTATTCAGCGCAGCTGTGCCAACGCGGTGGGCAATGCAGAAGCGATTTTAAATATGACCTTAGACTATACCGATGAAAGCATGGCGGTACTGCAAAAGCTCATTGAGCATTACCGTCCTTTACTGCAGGTCTCCCCCAATTCCCCAACCCGGGGCAACATTATTATGATGCTTGGCTGCTACCTGGGCGAAACCCTGCGCCGCAACCACCTGCCCAAGGCCCATTGGGATGAAACGGCTCCTCTGCCTGTTTTGGTGTACGGCGAGCTAAAATTTGGCCCCCTAAAGGAGGTTGAGGCTGTTTTAAACGGCGCGGCCCATCACGTTGCTGCCTGTTACGGTGAAATGCGGGATATTGCTACCGGGAAAATTGTTGCCCCACCCTTTAGCCGCGGCGGCTGGAAGGACAGGAAATACGAAAACACCTTTTTAAACCTTTCTTTTACCATGCCGGAAAACTGGATTGCCGCTTCGGAGGAAAAGCTGGCCCAGGCTATGCCCGACAGCTACGTTATGTGGTGCTGCGGCGGCCCGGATTTGATGCACGCTGTATTGATTATGGCGGCGCCCATGGAAAAGCTGGGCCTGCCCATAGGCAGCACTGCTTTAAATTACCTGGCAAAGCTGCGGATGCAGCTAGGCAGCAGCAATGTTCCTTACGCCTTCAGCCAGCCGTTCCAAATACAAATTGGGGGGGAATACTACAGTGTTCTGCCCTGCCTGCGGGAAAATAAGGATTTACAGCTTTACGCCGCCCGTACCCTTCATGGGCATATTTCTGTTGCGTTATTTTCCATGCCGGAAAAAGACAAAAACCTGTTCCCTGTTTTGGTAAAGCAGTTTGCCCCCCTTGTGGAAGAAAAACAGTAAAATTGCCGCAGCAGGGGCAAACCCCTTTTTTCGGTGTACCCCCCGCCTGTACCCCTAACCATATCTTTTTGAAGAAAGAAATATGGTTAGGGTTGGGGTGGGCCCCGGTTCCAAAAGAAAGCAGGCTTTGGCCAGGGATGCCTGCCATAGGCAATACAGGCTTGGAAGTGTTCCAACACTTCGCAAAAGGAATATAGTTTTGGTGTTTTCTAATTATAAAAACGGGAGTAGCGCCTTTGAAGTGCGCTACTCCCGTTTAATACTTTATTTTCCTGCCTGCCAGGGGTACCTTTTTGTGCCGTACCCACAATATGGGGCATAAAACAGTAAATTATTTGCCGAATTTTTCCTGAAGGAATTTGTGCATAGATTCAGCAGCCGTTTTACCAGCGCCCATTGCCAAAATAACGGTAGCAGCGCCTGTAACAGCGTCACCGCCGGCATAAACGCCTTCCTTGGTGGTAGCCATAGCGTCATCTGCAACAAGGCAGCCCCATTTGTTGGCTTCCAAGCCTTCGGTTGTGCTGCGGATTAATGGGTTTGGAGAAGTACCAATGGACATAATAACGGTATCCACAGGAACTTCGTAGTTGGAGCCTTCAATGGCAACAGGGCGGCGTCTGCCGGAAGCGTCCGGTTCACCCAATTCCATCTTAATGCACTCTATGGAGGTTACATTGCCGTTTTCATCGCCGTTAATTTTAACAGGATTGTTCAGCAGCAGGAATTCGATGCCTTCCTCTTTTGCATGGTGAACTTCTTCCTGACGGGCAGGCAGCTCTGCCTCGGAACGGCGGTAAATGATGTAAACATGTTCTGCGCCAAGGCGTTTTGCACTTCTTGCAGCATCCATTGCAACGTTGCCGCCGCCTACAACGGCTACGGAGTTGCCTTTACGGATAGGTGTATCATAATCGTCGCGGTAAGCTTTCATCAGGTTGATTCTGGTGAGGAACTCGTTGGCGGAGTAAACGCCAACAAGGCCTTCGCCCTCAATACCCATAAAAGATGGCAGGCCTGCGCCGGAACCTACGAATACTGCTTTAAAGCCATAGTCGTTAAACAGTTCGTCAATAGAAAGGACTTTACCAATAACCATGTTGGTCATTACTTTTACGCCCATTTTTTGCAGGTTGTCAACTTCTTTTTGCACAATGGCTTTTGGAAGCCTGAATTCCGGAATACCGTATACCAAAACGCCGCCTGCTTTGTGGAAGGCTTCAAAGATGGTAACATCGTAACCCAGTTTTGCAAGGTCGCCAGCACAGGTAAGGCCAGCAGGGCCGGCACCGATAATAGCAACTTTAATGCCGTTGCTTTCTACTGGCGCAACCTCGTTGGTACCGTTGGCCATTTCCCAGTCGGCAGCAAAGCGCTCCAAGCGGCCAATAGCCACTGGTTCGCCTTTAATACCGCGAACGCATTTGCACTCGCACTGTGTTTCCTGGGGGCAAACGCGGCCGCAAACTGCCGGCAGGGCGCTTGTTTCTTTAATAGCAGCGGCAGCGGCGGAGAAGTTGCCTTCTGCAATAAGCTGAATGAATTTAGGGATTTGCACATTAACAGGGCAGCCGCTTACGCAGGGCATATGTTTGCAGTTGAGGCATCTTTTTGCCTCGTTGATTGCCATTTCCTCAGTGTAGCCCAAAGAAACTTCTTCAAAGTTTTTGTTTCTTACATTTGGCTCCTGTTCCGGCATTGGGGTTTTTACTAAAGACATATTAGGCATTGTGGGCACCTCTCAATCTGCAATTTTCACAGTCATGGGCTTCCTGTTCCTTGTTGGTGGAGTTTCTTCTCATCAGTTCGTCAAAGTCCACCTCATGGCCGTCAAAGTCTGGGCCGTCAACACAGGCAAATTTTACTTGGCCGCCAACGGAAACACGGCAGCCGCCGCACATACCTGTACCGTCGATCATAATTGGGTTCAGGCTGACAATGGTTTTAACGCCGTATGGTTTTGTTGTGGCGGAAACGAATTTCATCATTGGAATTGGGCCGATGGCAATAACAGCGTCGTATTTGTTGCCGGCGTCCAGCAATTCTTTCAGTTTTACAGTAACAAAGCCCTGTTCACCGTAGGTGCCGTCGTCTGTCATAACATAAAGGTTATCGGAAACAGCGCGCATTTCGTCTTCAATAATAACAATATCTTTGGAACGGAAGCCTGCAATCATATCCACATGGGCGCCTGCATTGTGCAGTGCTTTTGCCTGTGGGTAAGCAATGGCGCAGCCAACACCGCCGCCAATAACGCAAACGTTTTTCAGCCCTTCCAAATGGGTAGGGATACCCAAAGGCCCTACAACGTCCTGGATGTACTCGCCAGCTTCCATAGCGCCCAGCATTTTTGTGGAACGGCCTACGGTCTGCACGATTAAAGTGATGGTGCCTTTTTCCCTGTCATAGTCTGCAACGGTAAGCGGAATTCTTTCGCCCTGTTCATCAATACGGAAAATAATGAACTGGCCAGGAAGTACTTTTTTCGCGATGAATTCTGCTTCAATTTCCAGCAAAACGACAGCGTCGTTAAGCTGCTGCTTTTTCACGATTTTATACACTTGACTCACCTCTTAAAAATTTCTGCTTTGCTATCTTATATGACGGCTTTGGCACGGTAATACCAGCCAAAGCCTGTAGATACAGTTGACCGCTACATAGTATTTTAACGCTTAGTCAAACTTTTGTCAATTATCCCTGCCCTTTCTTACTGGTTTTTTTGCAATTTTTTGCAGGATTTTGTTTCTTTTTTGCCAAAAGCCCCGAACCTTGCAGCAATATCTGCTGCAAGGCAACAAGTTTGGCTTTGCCAAATTTATTGCCTTGTGTTCTTTTTAGGGTTTTCAGCCCCAAACCCTGATTTCTGCTTTGCAGGGCGATAGCGCCCTCAACCTCCACCCTATTTTGGGGAGGCATTGGCTGCCTCCCAAGCCTGTGCCCTATGCAGGGCGCTCCGCCCCTGCACCCAGGCCCCATTCTTTTGGCGAGAAAAGAATGGGGAAAGAAACTCGCCGAGGGTTCCACCCCTGGACCCCTTCCGCCCAGCCTGCTGGCGCAAAAGGCTGGGCGGTGCCACACACTGCCCCTATTATAAAGCGGTTGGCCGTGTTATGTTATAGGCGTTAGAGCCCCAAAATTCAGTAACGCCGAGCGCAGGCGAGGCTATTAAGCGGGCAGTCTGCCCCCTCCTTTGGGCAGACCAACCGTTGTGCAGGGAAGTGTTCCTTGTTGCATGGCCATACAGCTTGCCTGTGGCCATGTTATAATGAAACACTTCCCAAACACC
>CAJTSZ010000142.1 GCA_910578755.1 uncultured Oscillospiraceae bacterium
CAACTTGCTATGTTACAGCAAAGGTTTTCCTTTGCTGTAACATTTGGGTTATGGGACTGGAACCCCCAATGGCAGAAGTTTGGAGGCAAAACTTACAGCAGTGCCCCTTGTAAGTTTTTGGACTGGGAGAAAGGAAGATGGATAAAAGCAAAAAAAATTCGAGCCCTTTCCCCAAAAACTTTTTAAACAGAATGTTAAGATTAAATTACTTTTTATGAATTTCCAGTATTGGCTATTGATTTTTCTAAATTTTGCGATACAATATATTTAGCACTTGAATAATAAGAGTGCTAAAATCCCTGGGCCTAATTGAATAAAACAAGGCCCAGTAATCAAACTGTATTTATTATTTTAAATAATGGAGGAATACATCATGACTATTAAACCTCTTGCAGACCGTGTTGTTTTAAAAATGACCGAGGCGGAAGAAACCACAAAAAGCGGTATTATTCTTGCCAGCGCTGCCAAAGAAAAACCCCAGGTGGCTGAAGTTGTAGCCGTTGGCCCAGGCGGCGTTGTAGACGGCAACGAAGTTACCATGTACCTGAAGGTTGGCGATAAAGTGCTCACCAGCAAGTACTCCGGTACAGAAGTAAAGGTGGACGGCGAAGAATATATCATCGTGCGCCAAAACGACATCCTTGCTATTGTAGAATAATATCCCTGTCTGTTCTAATCTATAAACATCTATTTACTTAGGAGGTATTTACCATGTCTAAATTGATTGCCTACGGCGAAGACGCAAGAAAATCCTTGCAGGCCGGTATTGATAAGCTTGCCAACACTGTTAAAATTACCATGGGCCCCAAAGGCCGCAACGTGGTTTTGGATAAAAAGTTCGGCGCCCCCCTCATTACCAACGACGGTGTTACCATTGCCAAGGAAATTGAACTGGAGGACCCATTTGAAAACATGGGCGCCCAGCTGGTAAAAGAAGTTGCTACCAAAACAAACGACGCTGCCGGCGACGGTACAACTACCGCCACCCTGCTGGCCCAAGCCTTGGTGCGGGAAGGCATGAAAAACGTAACCGCCGGCGCCAACCCAATGGTTTTGAAAAAAGGCGTTGCCAAAGCGGTAGATACCGCCATTAAAGCCGTTGTAGCAAACTCCAAAAAAGTAAGCGGCAGCGCAGATATTGCCCGTGTAGCCACCGTTTCCGCCGGGGATGAATCCGTAGGCAGCCTCATTGCCGACGCTATGGAAAAGGTTTCTGCCGACGGGGTTATTACCATTGAAGAATCCAAAACTGCCGAAACCTACAGCGAAGTAGTAGAGGGTATGCAGTTTGACCGCGGCTACGTTTCCCCCTACATGGTAACCGATACCGAAAAAATGGAAGCCGTTATTGACGACGCCCTTATTTTAATTACCGATAAAAAAATCTCCAACATTCAGGAAATTCTGCCCCTGCTGGAACAAATTGTACAGTCCGGCAAAAAGCTGGTAATTATTGCGGAAGATGTGGAAGGCGAAGCCCTCACCACCCTGCTCCTCAATAAACTCCGCGGCACCTTTACCTGCGTGGCTGTAAAAGCCCCCGGCTTTGGCGACAGAAGAAAAGAAATGCTCCAGGATATTGCCATCCTCACCGGCGGCGACGTAATTACCAGCGACCTTGGCCTGGAATTGAAGGATGCCACCATGGAACAGCTTGGCCAGGCGCGCCAAATTAAAATTCAGAAAGAAAGCACTATTATCGTGGATGGCGCTGGCTCTACAGAGGAAATTAAGGCTCGTGTTTCCCAAATCCGTTCCCAAATCGAGGAAAGTACCTCTGAATTTGACCGTGAAAAATTGCAGGAACGTCTGGCAAAACTGGCAGGCGGTGTAGCCGTTATTAAAGTAGGCGCTGCTACCGAAGTGGAAATGAAGGAGAAAAAGCTCCGCATTGAGGACGCCCTCTCCTCCACCAAAGCCGCTGTGGAAGAAGGCATTGTTGCCGGCGGCGGTACTGCCTTAATCAACGCAATTCCTGCTGTTAAGGAACTGGTAGAAACCTTGGACGGCGACGAAAAAACAGGCGCTAAAATTGTACTGAAGGCCCTGGAGGAACCAGTAAAACAAATTGCTGTCAACGCAGGCATTGACGGTTCCGTCATCGTAAATACCCTGCTTACCTCCAATAAAATTGGCTATGGCTTTGACGCTTACAACGAAGTTTACACCGATATGATTGAAGCCGGCATTGTGGACCCAACCAAAGTTACCCGTTCCGCTTTGGAAAACGCTGCTTCTGTTGCGGCTATGGTGCTTACTACAGAATCCCTTGTTACAGATAATAAAGAAGATGAGCCTCCTATGGGCATGGGCGGCCAGGGCGGTATGGGCGGTATGATGTAACCCCCCTGTACCCTAAAAAGAAAAAAGAACCGGAATTTTCCGGTTCTTTTTTTGTCCTGGCGGTATCACGCTTACTCCATATTCTGCACCCTGGGGGCGCCGAAGTTAGGCCACCTTTATTTGTCAATTATCATACAACGGATACCGTTGTCCTCTAAAATAGGAGCAAATATTTTATCATCTCCCTTCAATTATGATCCGCAGCATATTTTCCCACAAAATCAACCGGCGTCCGTCTGCATCGCCGCCGAAAACGGCTTTTCCAATCCATAAAAGTTTCTTTTGATGAAAAGCCTAAAGTATTGTTTCAATTTTTTTCTTTTACAATGGGTAGCGGAACAAGCAGGCTTTTGATATAATAATCTGCAAAAGGCAAAAGAAAAAATACTGTTTGTTTTAACGACAGCGCCAAAGATGTGGAAAGGATAAATAGCTGAAAAACAGGAAACAGTAAAAGATGGCTTGCATAAGCTATAAAGAAAGGGAATATTGTGAAAATAAATAATAATTTTGTAACAAAGAAAAATATAATGCTTTGTTGGGGAGGGCTTCTCTTCCTTTTTGGTTTACTGCCCCTAGTACTCAACACAGGAACAGCCCTGCTCCTGTTGGGGGGCGGCTTTTTCCTCACAGCAGGGTTTACAACAAAAAAATGGCAGGGAAGGCGGTGGATGAATAATATGATATGGGGAGTTTTAATACTTTCCGTAATAATTTTAACGGTTTATACTTTAATTTGGAATTATTTTGCCTTTTTCCGCCAGCCACCGGCGGGTTTGGAAAGTACAGTGGTGGTGCTGGGGTGTAAAGTGAATGGGGATGCACCCTCCCTTATGCTAAGGCGCAGGCTGGAAAAGGCCAAAGCCTACCTGGAGGAAAACCCAAAAGCCAGCTGTGTGGTTTCCGGCGGCCAGGGGGAAAACGAAGCGTATACCGAAGCATACGTTATGAAAAAGTACCTTACTCAGCAGGGAATAGACCCCCGCCGTATTTTTGAGGAAGGAAAGTCTACCAACACAGAGGAGAATTTGGCTTTTTCGGCCCAGGTCATAAAGGAAGAAAATTTAAGCAGCCAGCTGGTTATTTGTACCGACGGTTTTCACCAGCTGCGGGCATACATTTACGCCCGGCAAAACGGGCTGCATTCCTATGCAATTTCGGGGAGGACCCCATTTTGGGCCATCCCCTCCTATGCCGTGCGGGAAATGTTTGCCATAGTAAAGGCGTTGGTGCTGTAGCCTTGCGCCCCATTAAAGAAGGGAGGCTTTTCGCCTCCCTTCTTTAATGCCCTAGGCCAAAACCTTGCAGGAAGAATATGTTGTTCCTGGGCGGATTTTATGGTAAACTGTAGAAAAAGGAAATGTACCAAACACGAAAGGGTGGCACTATTATGCTGACAAATGCAAAAAAAGAGTTTATTGAATTTATGATGAGCGCAGACGTTCTCCGTTTTGGCCAGTTTACCACAAAAAGCGGCCGTCTTTCCCCTTACTTTGTAAATACAGGCAATTACCGCACTGGTGCGCAGATTTCCAGGCTGGGTGAATTTTACGCCGCTTTTATTAAAGAAACCTGCGGCGACCGTTTTGACGCCATGTTTGGCCCAGCCTATAAAGGAATTCCCCTGGCAACCTCTGCCGCAGGCGCCTTGGCAAGGGTGCATGGGATTGATAAACCCTATTTCTTTAACAGAAAAGAAGCGAAGGACCACGGGGAAGGCGGCAGCCTGGTGGGCTACCAGCCAAAAGATGGGGATAACATTATTATTATAGAGGATGTTATTACAGCAGGTACCGCCGTGCGGGAAACAGTCCCTGTACTAAAAAACGCTGCCAACGTATTGCTGAAAGATATGTTTATTTCCGTTAACCGCTGCGAGGTAGGTAAAACCCCAGGCAAAACCGCCGTTATGGAAGTAAAGGACGAATTTGGTATTGATGTGCATGCCATTGTTACAGCCAAAGATATCCACGAATATCTTCAAACGAAAGAGGAATATCAGGACGTTTTAAAGCTGATGGAAAGCTATATGGAACAGTATTGCGTTTTTTAATCCTGCCCATATGTTATAAAAATAGTCTCTGCTGCGGCAGGGGCTATTTTACACTTTTACACATTGTATTTTAGCGAAAACCCATTAAATTTTAGTTAACTGGTTTTTCATAGTAGAGTTTTGTCGGTTTTTAAGGTATAATAACCGCAAAGCGGTTATTATATTTAAAAATGGCTGGGGCAAAATGTTCGCTTTGCTCACTGCCCCATGGCCAATTATACCATTCACACGCTGTGTTCATGGTATAATAAC
>CAJTSZ010000143.1 GCA_910578755.1 uncultured Oscillospiraceae bacterium
ATTGATATGCCAGTGGGCACAAAGCTCATCCGAATATCCCAAAATGAATTTGAAATAGATAAAAATGACAAAGAAATATATACCGCCAAAAGGTAAGGCTTGGGGCTTTTCGCCCCAAGCCTTACCTTTTTCCTAAACTTGCTGCATTGCAGTGGTATACCACTGTAATATTTGGGGCTGGAACCCCCGGCAGTGCAGGCCTGGGGCCAGCTAAACGCTTCCAAAAACGGGCCGCCAGGCAGGCCGCAGGGGCCTTTTCCCCGTTTTTCGAGGTTTGTGAGGTTTTGCGAGGTTTTATGAGGTTTGGCAAGGGAAATACAGCGCAACAATATCTGCCAAAATGTATATATTCTCCTTCTGCATTTGTTAAGGACAATGGCACTATACCATTACCAGTATTTTCCTCCATGGAAAAACTGGATTCCCCTGCCAATTACATAAAATAGTTTTTCCCCTTTTTCCCACCTTAAAGCGACAAAAAAACCGTTAAAATTTAAGCGTATTGCACAGTATTTCCTCTTAGGCATTGACCATTTCTATAATAAACGCTATACTTTATAAGTGTTCAATAATGCTTTTAAACGCCCTTTGCCTGCAAGGCATTTTGCGGTAAAGGAAAAAGCGAAATTTGTAAAACAATAGTGCGGCTTTGTCCCTTATTCAGGCGGAAAACTGTACTTAAAAAGTGTTGTTAGGAGGAACCAAAACCATGAACCAATTAACCAAAAAGCTTTCTGCTGTGCTGCAAACCAGCCTGCCTAAAAAAGCTACCTCTGTTTCTTACGCTATTATGAAGGACGGCGTTTTGCTGGCGGCCGACGCTTTGGGCCACCAGGGCGATAAGGACAAAACCCCTGCTACCATTAACTGTACCTACAATGTAGCTTCTGTTTCTAAAATTTACTGTACTGTGGCTGTTATGCAGCTGGTAGAACAGGGCAAAGTGGATTTGGATACCCCTATTGTACAGTACCTGCCCCGCTTTTCCATGCCAATGGACCAGCGCCACAAACAAATTACCCTGCGCCACTGCCTAAGCCATACCAGCGGCCTGCCAGGCACCCAGTGGAGGGGTTTTTCCGTTTCCGATGTAAAGAACTGCAACTACTACGACGATGTTTATGATTACCTTTCCAAAAGCACACTGAAGGCAGACCCCGGCGAGTATGCCGTGTACTGCAACGACGGCTTCACCATGGCCGAAATGGTAGTGGCCGAAGTAAGCGGCATCCCCTTTGACATTTACTGCAAAGAATATATTACCGAGCCTATTGGCGCCGAATCTACCCGGCTTTCTGCCCTGCACCATGAAAACCATCCCCTGGTTCGTGAATACAAAAAACCTGCCGAGCTTCTGCTGATTCAGGGCGGCGCCGGCTTTACAACCAGCATGGTGGACCTGTGCAAATTTGGCCAGCTTTTCCTCACCAGCAACGCCATTATCTCTGAGGAAAGCAAAAAAGAGATGGCCAAACCCCAGGGCCACACCTTCCTGCCTTCCGACGACCGCACAGAGCTGTACGGCCTTGGCTGGGATAATGTAGCCTTTATGGAGCCGGATTTTGACCTTGGCGAAGGCGTTCTGCTGAAAGGCGGCAACAGCTTCCAGTTTACTACCCAGTTTATTGTGCTGCCCAAATACAACGCTGTTCTTGCTATGTCCGAAACCCATGACTGTGACCTGGACGTTAACGGCACCCTGCTGCGCCTGTTCGCCCTGGCCCTGTTGGAAACAGAAGGCAAAAACATTTACACCCACAGCCAGCCTGTGCCCGCAGAAATTGTGGAAAAATATTCCGGCATTTACCTGATGCCAAGCCATGTGGTTAAACTGGATATTGATGGCGCCTGTGCCGACGCCTCCTTCCTCCACGTGCGCGGCGGCAAGGACCGTTTTTACAAGGACCTGCGCTGGAACGGCACCCGTTTTGAAGGGGAAAAGGGACAAACCTTCTTCTTTGAAGAAAAAGGCGGCGACACTTTCCTTATGACTACCCTGAAAGGCCGCACTTCCGCTTCCTGTATGAAGGCTAAAGAATTTGAAAACACCCCAAAAGCCTGGGAGGACCGCCTTGGCAAAGATTATATTGTAATTAACACCACTGCCAACGATTATATTATTTACGAAATTATGACCGGTTTCCGTGTAATAAAAACTCCAGAATGCAAAGGCTTGTATACCCTTTCCTTCTCCGGCCGCAGCGACAGCGGTGTTTACGGCTTGTTTGAGGGCACTGTATCCGCCGTGGACGATAACATAGGCCGCGGGTTCCTTCGCACACCTACCAACGGCAGCCGTGACTTGATCGACCCCATTTTCTCTGTAGAAAACGGCATAGAATATTGCGAGGTGGCTTCTTACCGTTACCAGGAGGTTTCTACCCTTCCAGCCTACGCCGGCCAGGGCTTTAACGATGGTTACCGCAACAACGGTGTATATACCATTAAGGAGGAGCTGAAAGAGCTTCCCGCTATTCCGGAAGGCCGCCGTATTATGGTTATGGATAAAGATATGATTACCGTGTACGACAGCCTGTTCTCCGAGGAGTACAAGCCTGTAAAAGAGGGCTACATCTCCTTAATCTAATCTGCTTACATCATTTTCTCTATTTTTTCATTTCTCTATATTTCCTTAGGAAAGGCGGGCAGCAATTTTGCTGCCCGCCTTTCCTTGTGGGGCTTTCAGCCCCAAGCCCCTTTAGGGGCCCTCCGGCCCCTATGACCCCAGGCCATATTTTTTTCTAGCGAAGAAAGAAAAGGGGCCGGGTAGGCCATAACCTGGGGTTGTAGGCGCCAGCGGGCCCCTAAAGGGGATACCTATACCCCTAAGCCCTCTGCCCATTCTTTTTCTTTAAAGCCAACCAAAGCCTTGCTTTCCCCCACCAAAATGGGGCGTTTCACCAACATTCCATTGGAGGCCAAAAGCGCCAGCTGCTCTTCCAAAGCCATAGCGGGCAGTTTTGTTTTCAGTTCCAGTTCCTTGTACACCAACCCGCTGGTGTTAAAGAATTTTTTCAGCGGCAGGCCGCTTTTTTCCTGCCACTGGCCCAGCTCCTGGCTGCTGGGGTTGTCCTCTGCAATATGGCGCAGGGTGTAGGGCACATTATGCTCATCCAGCCATTTTTTGGCCTTTTGGCAGGTAGAGCACTTGGGATACCAAAGCATAAGCAGTTCCATTTTATTTCCTTCTTTCTTTATTTGTTGTGCGGGATTATTCCGATAAAATTTTTAAAATCAACGCACCAAGGCCCACGTTGTACCCGCTGGAACCATAAATGCCGTTAAGGCCGGTATTTGTCAAAATGACCAGCGGCAGCTTGTCCGGGTCCACATACATACGCCGGGCCAGGGAGGAGAGGGTGTCGCGGAAATCATCATAGTAGATTTGAATATGGGGCACAGATTCCAAAACCCGGCGGATTTTCTCATCCTTTAGAGCCTTTGGCGTTTTTAGGATAAACAATATTTGCCCGTCCAGCTCTGCAAAGGCTGGGGCCTGATCCAACATTTCGTTTAAAATATGTTCTGTAGGCTCCTTCCCCTCCTCCAGCCAAAGAAGGATATTCTTTTTCCCCTCTGTAATGGCGGAGGCCTGCACCCAAGCTCCCTCCTGGGTTTTTAGGGCGAAGCCTGGGATTTCCCGGTTTTCCAGCAAGTCATTGAGGCGGGCGCTGCGCTGGGCAATAGCAAGCTTTGCCGGCTGCCCCTCCCCTGCTTTAAAACGGTACTCCTTGGCAAACAGGCCTCCGGTAGGCATTCTTTTACAGGTAAGCAGCCGGTAAAAGCCAGGCTTTAGGGGCAGCTTCAAAGCAGCGCCCTGCCATTGCTCCATACTTAGGTTCAAGGTGTGGTAAGCACCATTTTCCAAACGGGCAAGGCTCCAGTTTTGGGTGTAAACCCAGGGTTCCTGTTCCTGGGTGGTTATGGTAAATTCCACTGTGGGCCACTGCTCCTGGGTTTGGGCGTTTACCCAGCCCTGCTGCCAATATTGGGCGACGCCGTCCTGGGGGGAAAGCCGGGCGGGAATACCCAAGGTACGGCAGGCTGCTGTAAACAGCACCCTTTGGGAGAGGCTGGTTCCCCTGCCTACCGCCAGCAAGCCAGAGGGATTGGTGATAAGCTCCCCATACTCCCTATCTGTTTCCACAGCTGTGCGGCTGCAAACCCACTGCCAAAGCAGGCTGGGCTGGGCGCGGAACCGTTCCCCTTCTTCCTGGGAAAAAGCCGCCAAAAGGGCTTTGCGCCACGGCTGCAGCACCTCCAGGGACACCCTAGGGCACATCACATAAGGGACAAACAGCTCCCTTGGGGCTATGGCTTCATATTCCATGGCACAGGCCAGGGCTTCCTCCAAAATTTCGGCCTTTAGGTCTGTATAATCCTTTTCTGTCAGGCTTTCCAGCAAGGCCAGGCGGTACTCCCTATCCTTTGGGGAAAGGGCCGGCTGCAAAAACTGCATAATTTGGGGAGCATTGCCCCGGGCCATCTCCATGCACTTGGCCCCCCGGCGGGCAAGGGGCTCCTCGTACCCCAGGGCCTGCAGCAGAGGAACCCCCTGGGCAGCGGTG
>CAJTSZ010000144.1 GCA_910578755.1 uncultured Oscillospiraceae bacterium
AATTATCTCTTGGGTAACTTCGGCCACCAGTATATGGGCTTTTCCAGGCTTTTTGTTACTTACCCGTTAATTACTTGCGTTGTTTGCTGTTGCCGTAGCCTGTTTCTTTTTGTACTATTTTACCACTTTAGCAAGCGTGTGGGCTTTTGGGTTTTGTGTGGCTATTTGGTATACAGGGCAATCATGTTTTTGGCAATGCCGTATTCTTCCACATATTCCTTGTGCTCATATTCCCAAAGCTCCAGCATTACCGAGGGCGGCGGTTCCATTGCTTTCTGCCTTTCAATTAGCTTCACCACTTCCATATGCAGCATATCTGCGTGCCTAAGTTCATCATTTGCCATGTCATAGTAGTTTTTTGCTACAGTTGGATGCTCCTGCCTGTAGTGGGTTGCCAGTTTGGCATATTCCTTGGCGTCTGCTATTTCTGCCTTCATCTGCTCCGCCATTTTTTTAATAATCCGCATCCCTATGCCTCCTTAATATGGTTGTACAAGGCTTCTATATCGTCTTTCGTAAATTTCACACGCCCAAGCATGGGAATATTCACATATTCGCCCTGTTCTCCAAAATGTTCCACCACCGCGTCACGCAGTGCGTCTATATCAATATTTTTATCTTCGTCCATAATGCCCAGCGCCTGTATTAAGGGGTGGTTCATATATCTTTGCGCTGTGTTTGGCAGATTTTTAATGATTAGGGCCGAAACAGCCCCAAAACCTATTTTTTGCCACCCGTCCATGTGGTTCAGCATTTCCGTATCAATGTACCTTACCAGGCCTGCCTGTACCTTTTGTATGCTTGCTACCATTTTGGACCCTCCTTTAATAAATGCAGGGGCACATTTGTGCCCCTGCTGTTTGGTTATGCTTTTATGCCTGGCACTTAGGCATTGCCTCCGGGCAAATTTTGTCCAGCGGCATAACCAGCTTGCCGGGTACAAAGGTTGCGTCCACATAGCAGCGCAGCTTATCTGCTGTGCAGGCCATGTCCTTGTACACACCATCAAATTTGTTATCTACAAAGGTGATGTTGTCTGCAAGCTTCTGGTTTGTGACGGCCTGAGAGCATACGGTTTGGTTCACTGTGTCTTCCAGCCCTTTGATGCGGACAGACAGGCGTTCAAACACATCGCTGATTTTCTGGTCAGTGTAGATGTTGGATTTCAGCAGTGCAATTTCCGTGTCCTTTGCCGCTATCTCTGCATCTTTTTTGGCTTCGTGCCGGGTGACGCACTGGTCGTCAGAGCAACATCCGCCGTTGCGGTTCCAGCCCCAGCCGCCATTGCCGCAGCCGTTGCCAAATAAACCGCCCATGCCGTTGAGCACGCCCAAGGTTAGCCCGCCAATGCCTGTGCCAAGGGCGGCACCGGCAAGCCCTTTGCTTGCATAGCTTCTTTCCATCTCCATATAGATATACCCCCTTTTTAAAAATGAAAGGCCGGGCATGAGGCATGGTGTGGTACGCCTCACACCTGACCTTGTAATTAAATTGTACTGTTTCCCGCCTTTCGGTCACACCAAGCAAACACACAAAACGGCCCTGTATTTTGGCCATGAAAACCACATATACAGGGCTAAAAAAGAGCATGAAAAAAGGCCACCCTCCTTAATTTTGGAGAGTGGTCGTTTTTTTAAGATGGTATTTGTTTGATTGTCCTTTGAAGCTGCTCTAAAAACCCGGTATCCCTCCAGATGTCTGCACACTTGTTCAGGGCCTGCCGTTCCCAGTTCTGCGCGCTGTTCAGGCACGGGGTGTACTTTTCTATGGCCTCCTCCAGGGGGATATTAAGGAGCTGGGCATAGCAATATGGCAGCCGCGATATAGTTTCCTCCTGTGTCAGGCCGTGGATGTACCGCAGTTGCATTACAAGCAGTTCCTTTTCCGTCAGGCTGACATAGGAAAAGGCCAGCAGCTTGGCCGGCCTTGAGTTGCAATTTTTCAGCATGGCACGCGCTTCGTCCCTTGTCATTAGTTCACCTGCTTTTTTTGGAAGGCTTTTTCTGCCGCCCGGTGCCACCGCACATATTGCATTGCATGGTGTTGGAGCTGCTGCCGTTCCTGCGCTTTTTGGTCTTTTGGGTTACCGTTGTTATTGTTTGTGTTGCTTTTGCCATTGGCTATTTGCACCTTCTTTGCAGTTTAACCGTTTTTTTGGTTGCTGGAATTGTCCTTATACATATCGCCCTCAATGTTGTTTATTTCAGCATCGCTGCCGTCCACTGTCTGCGTAGTGGTGGTTGTGGTGGTGCTTTCATACTCCCACTGGCTTTCGTACCACAAAAACGCGCCGACAACAACCATGTTGATAAGGAGGGACAAGGCCAGAAGTCCGGCCAGGATTTTTATTGTACCTTTGGCCCTTTCGTGCTCCCTGTCGGCGGCGTCCTGGATTAGCCTTCCTATCGTAACGCTTTGCCGAATGGCTTCACTTTCATTCTGCAGCTCCTGTATCAAATCCTTTGTTTCCTGTTCCTTTTTGCCCATGCCAAACACCTCTTTCTGTATTCGTTCATTGCCAGTGCTTTCCTTTTTAAGTATACCAAAGAAGGCGTTAAAATCCAACCCGCGTTTCCGTGTTGCGGCATTTGTCCAGACCAAGAGCTTTCCAGGCATTTTCAATGGCTATGCGCACTGTGGCCATATCAATTTTGATACCATGGGCCACACATTGGCTTTCGATATACTTTGCCGCATAATTAAATTTTTCTGCCCCCTCCCTGGTTCCGTTAAATAGAATTTCCGCTGCCTGCACAGCGGCAAGGGCATACTTTCCAATCAGTTCCCATTGGCTGTCATTCATTTTGCTTTTTATTAGGGGGACTGCCACGCTGGTGAGAATAACGCCCAAAAGCCCGATTACCGCTGCCACTGCCTGCATCATATCAATTTCCATAGCTATTGCCTCCTAAGGTTTTCCACGTTTACTGCCGCTGTCACGCTGCCGTTTTGCCCGATGACGGCCCGGTTGCCCTTCAGCTCCAAAATAGTGAAGCTGCTGTGATACACCCAGCTGGACAGCCTGCCGCCATTGTACTGGCCACTGCCTTCCTTTACCTGCACCCGGTCCCCCACTTGAAGGGGCCCGGCGGGCTTCTCTTCCTGGGGGCCGTAGTCCACAAATGGGCACCGAAACCAGGCGGTCCAGCGAGTTGCCCCAGCACCGGACAGAGGCGTGCGCACAGCGCCCCGGCCTCCTGCGCATTCTATTACCCAGCCGTCGCCCACATAAACGCCTACATGGCCCTGCATATAAACGCAAATGCCCAGTTCGTCCGGGATGGTTCCAATAGGCCCTTTCACTGTGGCCGCGTTGTACATCATGCCTGTGTTGTAGTCCAGGTTGGTGATATAAATTGGCCTGTCCTGCTTTTCGTTCCACATACAGTAGCCCTTAATCAGACCTACGCAGTCGCTTACGGTCTGGCCCAGGTGCCGGCGGTGCAGCTCCTTGTTGACCCCGCCGTTGTATTTAGGGTACTGCTTTGCCTTCATTTCCAGAAGCTCCTCTGTTAAAAGACTGCCGTAGGTGCCCCAAACATACCACCATTTTTCCTTTAATGCCCGCTGGGCGTGCTTTACCAGCCCAGCAGGGGTTTTCCCTTTCACAGTTTTAGTCATCCTTATTCTCCTTCTTCGATGCGTTCCCGCCCTGGTCGCCGTAGTCCTTCAGCTGGGCAAGCAGGTTTTTCAAAAAGGCAGGCAGGCGGACGCCTAACTTGCCGCAGTTTTCCAAGAGGGAAAGCCCCTCCCGGCCGATGTAAAAGCACACCACCGCCGTGCGGACGAAAGGCTCCTTCAGGGGCAGAAATCTGTCCAGCCCCACGCCCACTGCCACAAGAAACAGCACCACTATTTTGTTGACGCCGCCCCAAAAGGCGATTTTGCTGTTCAGCTGTCCGTTTTTCCCCGCCGCCAGGACGCCTATGGCAAAGTCCAGGGCCATACAGCCCACCAGAATCATGAGGGCTTCGTCCCAGCCCCCCAGGCGGGCGGTTATCCATGTTCCAATGGCCGCCACCCCGCCGCTGATGGCCGCACCCATTCCGCCGTAGCTCCAGCATGCTTCCTTCATTTTCTTTTCCACACCTTTCTTTTTTTGTTGATTCATGTTTTTCCTCCTTCCCTGTTTGCCGTACAAAAAAAGAGCCCCCTGCCGCAGGCCCTTTGGTTGACATTTTTGGTTATTTGGAATATACTAATAGTAAAGAAAAGGGCTTGCCCACGCTGCTGGTAACAGCGTATTTGACGGTTTTGCCCCTATATGCGATTAAAAGATAACCGCTACACTGAGCAAAGTATGTAGGCGGTTATCTTTTTCTGCTTAAACGGATAATTTCTTTAATAAAATAAGAAAGAGTATGATGATTAAATAAATCAACGATACATTATCCATCTGCATCACCTCCTCCCTCAATAAGGAGAAGGCAAAAGATTTTCACCCACTCCTTTTTCGGAAGGGGCAACGCCGTTCAGCGAACGGCTACAAGTTTGGCTTTGCCAAACTTGCG
>CAJTSZ010000145.1 GCA_910578755.1 uncultured Oscillospiraceae bacterium
ATCCCGCATGGAAAATTTTGAAAATGGGCTGGCCGGCGCTGTATAGGGTACCCCCTGGGCGGACATGGCGCACACATTAACCAGCAGTGCCATTAACCCCAGGGCAATGCCGTAAAACCCCCAGGTGCCGCCCAAAAAGATAAATACAAATTTTAAAATGGCTACGGTTTCGTAGAGCGAGGCCACCACAAAGGAGCTAATTGCCGTGAGGGCCACAATCATTACCATGGGGGAGCCAATGAGCCCGGCATTAACTGCGGCGTCCCCAATCACCAGGGCCCCTACAATACTAACGGCATGGCCCACGGGCCGGGGCAGGCGCAGGCCGGCCTCCCGCATAATTTCATATAAAAAGTGGATAACCAGCGCCTCTAACATCATGGGAAAAGGGGTAATTTCCTCCGAGGCGGCAATGTTAAACAGCAAAGGGTCCGGCAAAAGCTCCGGGTCAAACACGGAAATTGCCACATACATCCCCGGCAGCAAAATGGAAATAAAAAAGGACAAATACTTTAACACCCGTATAAACACCGCGTAAAAGGGGCGGTAAGCATAATCGTCCAGGCTTTGGAAATGTTCGCTGAATAATTGGGGAACAACCAAAGCAAAAGGGGTTCCATCTACCAAAATACAAACCCTGCCCTCGTTTATTTTGGAGCAAAGCACATCGGGCCGTTCCGTTACCCCTACCCGGGAAAACAGGGATAGGGGCTTGCCCTCCAAAAAGGGCTGCAAGTAGCCGGAGCTTAAAATAATATCCGGCGTAAGCTTTGTAAGCTGGTGCTTAATTTGGGCCACCAGCTCCGGCTTGGCCACATCGGTAAGGTACACTAAGGAAATATCCGTTTTACTGCGCTCGCCTATGGAGTAAAGGTCAAACTTTAAGGTAGGGGATTTAATGCGCCGGCGTATCATAGATTGGTTCACCCGTATCGGTTCCACAAAGCCCTCCCGGGAGCCCCGCACGTTCATTTCAGTAGAAGGTTCGGAAATGGAACGGTAGCTGTAGCCCTGCAAACCACAGGCAATGCCCTTGTCCACCCCTTCAATCAGCAGAACCACAAAGCCGGACATTAAAAAGGAAAACAACTCGCCGTAGGTATAAAATTCCTTTTGGTCGCCGGAAAACACGGTCCGCTGCGCCACCCATTCCGCCAGCATTTGCCCAGTGCAGTTGGGAATATTTAACTTCATAAGGGGGTCCATCATGCTTTCGGTAAAAGTTTGCATACTAACCATACCTTCGCACATTAAAATGGCCACCTTTACCCCGCAAATAAAAATTTGCCTGTCCTGAATATCGCTGCTGTTATCGCACATACTGCGCAGGGCCACCATATTTTCCAGCAGGTTTGGTGAAATACGCTGCTCCTGCTTTTGCATTTTATTTTCCGGCATTTTCATTCCCTCCCACGGCCGCTTGCAGGCCGCTTTTTGTGGTTTTATTTTATTAGAATGGCTTTTTTTCAGCAAAATATACCCAGCATTCCCGCCGCCAAGCTGGGTATATTTTGGGCAGAAAAAGCCATACTAAAACTACTTGCCCCTTAGAGCCTAGCACATTGGCATTCTAAATAGACTCTTAAAACAGATTTTTTAAAGGATGTGACGCCATTGTACGTTGTATTTATTAGAACCCTTATTTTGTACGCCATTGTTGTATTTGGTATGCGCATTATGGGCAAACGGCAGCTGGGGGAATTACAGCCTTCGGAGCTGGTAGTCACAATTTTAATTTCCAATATTGCTACCCTGCCCATTGAAAATACCAATATCCCCCTGCTGGCGGGGGTAGTGCCTATTTTAACTTTAATGTGCTTTGAAGTTGTAGTTTCTGTTTGCACCTTAAAAAACAGGCGCTTGCGCACTATTATTTCCGGAACCCCAAGGGTGGTTATCTCCAAAGGGGTAATTGACCAAAAGGAACTGGCAAACCTCCGTTACTCTGTGGAGGATTTGTTGGAACAGCTGCGCTCCAGCAATATTTTTGACCTTAGGGAAGTGGAGCTGGCCATTGTGGAAACCACAGGGGCCCTTTCTGTATATAAAAAGAATATATACCACGAGGTCACCATGAAGGACATGAACCTGCCTGCCCAAAACACCCAGCCACCGGTGCTTGTCATCAGCGACGGGGAGCTGATTACAAGCGGCATAAAGCGGTGCAGCCTTACGGAACAGCAGGTACTGAAGCTGCTGAAAAAGGAAAACCGCCAGCTTCAGGACGTGTTTTTAATGACCTGCACCCCGGAAAAGGACTATTTTATTGTTCCGCGGGACCCGTCCTCCAAAAAGGGAGGTAAATAATATGAAGCGGATCTTTTTGGCCATAGCCATTATACTGATTATTTTGGGCTGTGCAGGCTGGTCCCTCCACAGCTTGTACCAATTTAAAAACCAGGGCCTTGATATGCTGGATGAAATTTCCAACGATGCAAAAAACGGCCGTTTGGAAACGGCCGCTGCAAAGGCGGAAGAATTTCGCCTGCTGTGGCGCGACGTTGAAGGTTCTTTTATCCAGTTTATTCGCCGTGACCCTTTAGAGCAAATTACCAGCGCCTCCTCCCGGCTGCCTTCCCTTGGGGAATACGGCGACCTTTCCCAGTTTTTGGCTCTTGTGGAAGAACTAAAGACCTTAGTGGAGGATTTGTGGGAGGATGAGCTGCCCCTGTTGCACAATATTATATAGCCAAAGCCTGTTTTGCGAGGTTTTACGAGGTTTTATGAGGCTATGCAAAATTTTTCAGTGTTTTTTTGTTAGCTTCCGCAGCATTATCTTTCAAAAAAATGTATAAAAATAAACAACAGCCTTGGCAGCTTTGCTGCCAAGGCTGTTGTTTATTTTTGTTTTGCGCGCTGCATTTTTTGCAGTTCCTCCATAAAGGAGTTAATGTCCTGGAACTGGCGGTACACCGAGGCAAAGCGCACATAGGCCACCTCATCCAGTTCCCGCAGCTCTTCCATAGCCAGTTCGCCAATTTTGGGGGAGGGAACCTCGTACAGCAGGGCGTTTTTCAGCTTGCTTTCTATACGGTCCACCAGCTCCTCCAAATCCCGCATGGAAACCGGGCGTTTTTCACATGCACGCACAATACCATTAAACAGCTTTTCCCTGTCAAAGGGTTCAATGGAATTATCCTTTTTTTGCACCATAAGGGGCGTTGTTTCCACCACTTCATAAGTAGTAAAACGTTTGCCGCAGTTTAGGCATTCCCGGCGGCGGCGAATTTTTTCCCCTTCCTCTGTTGGCCTGGAATCTATTACTTTACTTTCGGTATACTGGCAGTACGGACATCTCATACGCGCGCCATTCCTTTCAAAATAAAAACTTTAAAAACTAAGTTGCAGCCATCGCTTAACATTTGTCAAATAGTGTGAACAATGTAAGAAAAAAACTTCCGCCTTGGGCCAACCTCCAAGGGGAACAGCCCTTTTAGCCCTCTATTCCCCTGTCAGTTTGCAGTTATTATATTTGATATAATTATACTTATTTTTTTCTTAAAATGCAATCTATATTTATAAAGTTTCCTATTTTGAAAACATTTGCTTTAAAAAGCTAAGTGCCTAAAATCTCCTACTTAGGTTAGCAGGCATCCGCTAAAAAGTCTTCCACAACGTCCATAAAATGCAGGATGGATAATTCTCCCCGGTTACACTTTTCAATAAGTGTTTTTATTGCATCTTTATGCAGGGAAATATCCTCCACCCGCTGGAGAACCTTTTCGCCCCATACTGCTTCAATGCCGAAGGTATGGTAAACGCCCAATTCCTCATGGGTAACTTTTGTTTCAACTAAACGGTAGGTTGGTTTTAGATTGTTCATTTGTACTTCGCACTCCCTCTTCTTTGTTGCTCTACAGTGGTTAGATTATAGCATATAGCAAAATTGAAAATCTTTTCACACTTTTGCTAAGAAAACTCCCCCAATATTGCACAGTTTTTAGTTACTGTATATTCCATATAATATTGTTGAAATATTTTAAGTAAAAGCGACCTTAGCTTTGTCGATTTGTGTGCAAATTCCTTGTTTTATTATATTTAACATTTTATGGAATACAGTTTTTTCATACAAAAACTCTAATTATTTTCAACATTACAGCATTCTATTTGTAATATTTATCCATTTATTCATTTGATCAAACCCCTCTTTTAGGTGAATAACTTGTTGAAAATTGTGGAAATATAATTCTAATACTAAAAACCCGTTGAATTCTTGCCTTTTTAAATTGTCAAAAAATTCCTCCCAATTGGTGTTTCCCCACCCTATTGGAAGGCAGTCTTCGCCTTGTTTATTGTCGCTTATATGGAAGTGGGCAATTTTATTTCCCAGCTTTTCCATAAATTCTTCCGCCCTGTGCCCAGCCCTAAGGGCCTGCTTACAATCTAAAACAAAGCGCATTTGCGGCAGGGCATTTTGCATAGCCAGCAAATAGTTCAAGCTGCCGCTTTTACAACGGGCCACGTTTTCCTGCATAACCTCTA
>CAJTSZ010000146.1 GCA_910578755.1 uncultured Oscillospiraceae bacterium
GTGGTTGTGGGTACGGCGGACCGTATGCGCCCCGATAAGCCAAAGGTAACTTTTGTTATTGGGCTGAACCAGGGGGAATTCCCACCCCAGCTAAAGGAAAACGGCGTTTTTTCCGACGCCGAACGGGAAGAATTGGCTCAAAATGGCATAAAAATAAACCCAACTGTGTTAAAACGCGGTTTTTATGAGGAGTTTTACCTATATTCCGCCCTTACATCGCCTTCCCAGCGGTTGTATCTCTGCTGCCACAAGGGCCTGCTGAATGGGGAGCTTACACCGCCTTCCGTAGTGGTGGAGCAGGTGCTGGAAATGTTTGGCCCCCAGGCGCGCTATAACCCAATAAAAACCAATCCTCTCTTTTATGCAGCAAACCAGCAAACCGCCTTTGAGCTGCTGTGCAGCCTTTACCAAGTGGACAGCGTCCTTACGTCTTCTTTAAAGGAATACATCCAGGGGACAAGCCAAGGGCAGGCTTTGGGCTATTTGGAGGAGGTGCTGGAAAAAAAAGAGTTCCGTATAAAGAAAAGGGAAGTAAGCCAGCTGTTGTTTGGAAACACCATGCGCCTCTCCCCTTCCCGGGTAGAAAACTACTTTACCTGCCCTTTTTCCTATTTCTGCTCCGCCGGCTTAGGGCTGCGGGCCCGGAAAAAGGTCGAGTTTTCCCCTTTGCAGTCGGGTACAGTTATTCACTACGTTTTAGAAAAAATGGTTTCCCGCCACCAGGGGAAGGGCCTTGGACAGCTGAACCCCGCCCAAATGCAGGAGGAGGTTTCCAGGGTTCTGCAGGAATATCTGGAAAGCAGGGTGGAACAAAAGGAGCTTTTAACAAAGCGTTTTCAGTACTTGCTGGGTCATTTAACCGATTTGCTCACCCGGCTGCTGCTGCAAATAGGCAGGGAATTGTCCCAAAGCGAATTTGTGCCTTACGGCTTTGAGCTGCCCATTGCCCCCAACAGCCAGGCGGAGCCCTTGGTATGCCAAACAGCAGATGGCAGAAAAATTTTAGTGGAGGGCATTGTAGACCGGGTGGATGTTATGGAAAAGGACGGACAGCGCTATGCCCGTGTGGTGGATTATAAATCCGGCAGCAAGGAGTTTAAGCTTTCCGATGTTTATTATGGGTTAAATTTGCAAATGCTTATTTATTTGTTCTCTATTTGGAAAAACGGTACTGGGAACTTAGAAAATACCCTTCCGGGAGGGGTCCTGTATTTGCAGGCCAGGGACTATGTAATCTCGGCCCAGCGCAACACACCGAAGGAGCAAATCGAAAAAGAGCGTATGAAAAAATATAAAATGAACGGTTTGGTTTTGCACGACCCTGCCTGTATTTCCGGTATGGAAAAGGATATAGAGGGGGTGTATATCCCTGTAAAAACAAAGCTAGACGGCAGCTTTGACAGCACCTCCAGCTTGGCCACGCTAAGCCAAATGGGACAAATACAACGCCATATTGAGCAGCTGCTGCAAAACATGGCGGAAAACCTTTACAACGGGCATATTGAAGCCCGCCCAGTAAAGGGCAGCAGCTACGAGCCCTGTAAGTACTGCGATTATAAAAGTATTTGCCAACATCAAAAGGACGATAGGTTCCGGGTAATGGACGCCATCAGCCGCAAAGAATTTTTTGAAAAACTGGAAGAGGAGGAGCAGTAATGGGGGAACGTAAATGGACGCCGGAGCAGACGGCCGCCATTGGCTGCCGGGGCGGTACGGTTTTAGTTTCCGCAGCGGCCGGCAGCGGAAAAACAGCGGTTTTGGTGCAAAGGGTCATTGATATTTTAACAGATGAGGAAAAACCCGTTTCACCAGCCCAGGTTTTGGTTGTTACCTTTTCCAACGCCGCTGCGGCTCAAATGCGGCAGCGCATTGGGGCGCGCTTTTCGGAACTGGTTGCGGAACACCCCGAAAACCAGTATCTGCAGCGCCAGCAAATGCTCCTATCTTCGGCACACATCAGTACTGTGCACGCCTTTTGCTTGGATTTAATTAAATCCAACTTTCAGCGGCTGAATATTGCCCCCGACTGCCGCCTGGGCAACGATAAGGAAATTGCCCTTTTAGAGGACCAGGTTGCCCAGGAGGTAATAGAGCAGTGTTACGAAAGGGACGAAGGCCAATTTGCCCAGCTGGTAGAACTTATTTCTTCCGGCCGGGACGACAACGCTGTTGTGGAAACGCTACACACTATGTACCAATTTATTCGCTCCCACCCCTTTTACCAAAATTGGCTGATAGAAAAATCCCTTTTTTATGAAGCAGAAGTGCCCGTTGCCCAAAGCATTTGGGGCGTAGTTATTTTGGACTATGCAAAAAGCGCTGTAGAATATGCTGTTTCTATGGTGAAAAAAGCTTTGGAAGAGCTTAGCGGTGATGAGCAGATGGAAAAGGCATACCAGCCCGCCTTGGAAAGCGACCTTGCCCAGTATGTGGCAGTAAAAAACGCCATAGAAACCGGCACCTGGGACGATATTTGCTGTGTTTTATCCCAAGTAAAGCCTCAGCGTTTGGGCACCCTGCGCAATTATGGGGACGATGGAAAAAAGGAATTGGTAAAAAGCTGCCGGGAAACAGCAAAAAATATTATAAAAAAACTGGCGGAACGGCAATTTTGCGCCACAGAGCAGGAGTTTTTAGAGGATATTGCGTTCCTGCGCCCCAAAATAGAAACCTTATTCCAGCTGGTGCGGGACTATGACAATGCCCTAATGGAAGAAAAACGCCGCCGCCATTTAATGGATTTTGCCGATTTGGAACATTTTGCAGTGGAGCTGCTGGCACAGCGGCAGAATGGCGGCTTTCAAAAAACAGAAATTGCGGAGCAGCTCACCAGGCAGTTCCAGCACGTTTTGGTGGATGAATACCAGGATACCAACGAAACCCAGGATACCATTTTCCACTGTGTTTCCCGGGAAGATAATTTGTTTATGGTAGGGGACGTAAAGCAAAGCATTTACCGGTTCCGTCAGGCAATGCCGGAAATATTTTTAGAAAAGCAGCATACCTTCCAGGATTATGACGGCCAGCATTACCCGTCTAAAATTATTCTTTCAAACAATTTCCGTTCCCGCAGCCAGGTAACCCAAAGCATCAACTATATTTTTTCCATGCTTATGAGCAGGGAAGTGGGCGAAATGGACTATACCCAAAGGGAAAGCCTGGTTGCCTCCGCTGCATTCCCCCCAAAGGAGGACGCCGTTACAGAGGTACATATTTTGGAAAACCAGGACAGCGCCGTGGACGATACCTTTGCAGAGGCCATCCATATAGCCCGGCAAATACAAACTATGCTGGAAAGCGGCTACACTGTCACAGGGGAGGACAATATACTGCGGCCGGTGGAACCCAAGGATATTTGCATTTTGCTCCGTTCGCCTAAAAATAAAGCGGAAGTCTATATTGAGGCCCTTTCGGAACAGGGAATTAGCGTTTGGACAGATATCCGGGGCGGCTATATGGAATCGGTAGAAATTGTTACGGTGCTTTCCCTGTTAAGGGCCGTAAACAACCCCCTGATAGATATTCACCTGACAGCGGCAATGATGTCCGCCGTATTCCAGTTTTCTGCCGACGAAATGGCCCAGGTGCGTATGTACGATCGCAAGCAGCACCTATACCTAAACTGTTTGGCTATGGCGGAGGAAGGCGATGAAAAGTGCCGCCGCCTTACCCAAACCATTCAGCGGCTGCGCATGGTAGGCTCCGCCTCGCCGTCCTATCAGCTTATTCAAAATATAATAGAAAGCACGGGAATATGGGCAGTGGCAAGCGCCATGAGCTACGGGGCAGCCAGGCAGGCCAATTTGCAGCTGCTGGTGCAGTATGCCAAGGAATACGATGCCTGCGGTTATAAAGGCCTTTCCGGGTTTCTGCGGTTTTTGGATAATTTAGAAGAAAGAGGGGAGGAACTGGAAGGAGCGCCGGCCTTTGCTTCAGAAAACAATGCGGTGCGGGTAATGAGTATCCATCGCTCCAAGGGGCTGGAATTTCCCATAGTGTTTTTGGCGGATACCAGCAAAAAGTTTAATTTAAAGGACCTTTCCGCCAAGTTTCTTCTTCACTCGTATATGGGATTTGCCTGCGTTTCCCGGGATTTATCTACAAGAAAGGAATTTACAACTGTTCCTTTGGAGGCAGT
Source organism: uncultured Oscillospiraceae bacterium (assembly GCA_910578755.1). GTDB lineage: Bacteria > Bacillota > Clostridia > Oscillospirales > Ruminococcaceae > Negativibacillus. The sequence goes on from CAJTSZ010000146.1 coordinate 4,139, forward strand.
GCGCCTGGAGTTGGAGCGTTCCACCTTGTCGGAGGAAATGCGCATTTTATATGTGGCCTTAACCCGGGCAAAAGAAAAGCTGATTATTACAATGAGCCCCAAAAATATAGAAAAAAAACTGGCCTCCTTTAACCACAGCCTGGGGGAAGACAAACGGGTTTCCCCCTACATTGTGCGGGAAGGGCGCAGCTATGCGGATTGGCTGCTTATGGCTTTGCTATACCATGTGGACGCGATTCCCTTGTGTGCCGATTGCGGC
>CAJTSZ010000147.1 GCA_910578755.1 uncultured Oscillospiraceae bacterium
TGTGACCATGCGCAGCATGAGGCACAGCCATATTATAATTGTATCGCTGTACAAACACCGGTTGCCGCCGCTTATTGAGTGGAACTGCCAAATAACGGGTATCCGTAGGGTGGAACCCTCGGCATTTTTCTTTTCCATATTTCTTTTGATGTCAAAAGAAATATGGTCAGGGTGTGGGGCTGAAAGCCCCAACAGTACAAGGTTTGGAAGTGGCACACACTTCCAAAAGAATAGGGCCCCAGCCGGGTAGGCTATAACCGGGGGTTTGGAGGGGCGATAGCGCCCCGCAAGAAGTCAGGGTTTGGGGTTGGGTAAGCCCCGCTGGTAAAGGCTTGGAAATTTCCGCACATTTCCAAAAAGCAATGGGCAGGGGCGCCCTCCTGCCCCCAAAGGAGATTTTCCTATGTTCCAAAACGAAAAAACGCTTGTAAAGGAAATCACCTCCCCGGAAGGGGAAACCGAATTTCAAATCCGCTATATTAAGGAGGAAGGCGTGGGCCTTGCAACCATCCGTTCCGGCAAAAACTACCTTATTTTGGACAGCCTTGATTATTGGTTCGACTGTATTCAGGAACGCTATCCCCCAAAACGGAAATGCCCCTGTAAAAACGACTATTTCCGCCTCCGCTTTTCCTACACCCCCCGTGCAGGCACCGAGGACTTTCGTTCCGTTTCTATTACATCTGTCTGTACTTCCTGCGGCAAGGAACGGCAAATTGGGGAAATTGATTTAAAATATTCTCCCACAGACCACCTGTTCACCCAGCCTCTTACCTTCTGCCCAAAGCCAAAAATCAAGTACAAGCTCAACTCCATCCACGGTTATTGGGATTTCGAGGTTTTTCGAGATTTTCTCGCATTTTTGGAGAAGCACTCCCCCTTTACCTACGGCAGCTTTTGGACGCCGGAAAACCGCTGGGAAATCCTCCCGGTGGAAAAAGGCGCCCTGCTCCCCCTGCTTTTTGAGGAAAAGCAGCGCTACTTCGCCCTCTACTTTTCCCTCCAGCCCATTGATACTGCCGCTATTACCAGCCTGCAAAACCTATGGCGTATAGGGGAAATCATCCAGGTGAACAATCCCATCCATGTCTGCCTCGCCGGCGGCCAAAAGGAGTACTACTCTGTTGAGTGCTGCTGCCAGTACATTGAAGCAGGCCGGGTAAAGGCCAAAAGCCCCGCCTTTTGCGCCTTGGTGCAGGGCTTTTTAAGCTATGCCCAAACAAAACTGCAATAAAGGAGAAAGCTCCCAAGTTATGGAAACCGTATATTTTGTCCGCCATGCCCAGCCCAATTATAATAATCATGACGATAAAACCCGGGAACTAACGGAAAAGGGCTTAACCGACCGCCAATTAGTAACCCGTTTTCTTATGGATAAAAATATCCAGGCCATTCTGTCCAGCCCCTACCAAAGATGCACCAGCACCATTGCCGAATTTGCACAGGCTACAGGCTTAACAGTAGCCCTGGAGGAGGGCTTTAGGGAAAGGGCTGTAGGCCTCTGGGTGGAGGATTTTGCAGGGTTTGCCCAAAAACAGTGGGCGGATTTTTCTTATAAGCTCAACGGCGGCGAGTGCCTTTCCCAGGTACAGGCCCGCAATATTTCCGCTTTGGAAAGGGCGCTAAACATATACCCCAATCAAAATATTGTCATCAGCGGCCATGGTACCGCCATTTGTACTGTACTCAACTACTATAACCCTTCCTTTGGCTATGAGGATTTTGAACGCATTCGCCCCCTTATGCCATGGGCTGTTACACTGCAATTTCAAAACAAGAGGTGTATTTCCATTCAGGAATGCCCCCTTGCCCCTTCCCCTAAAAAGGCGCCATAGGGCAGCCGGCCAGCGCAGGTTTTGCCCGGCAGAAAACCTCACAAAAATACCTAAAACACGAAAAAACCCAAAAAGGAGGCTGCCCCATGAGCCTTATCCCCTACCAGCCAAAGCACCTGCCCCAAATCCTTTCCTTGTTTTATGAAACGGTACATACCATAAACGCGGTAGACTACACCCCGGCACAGCTGGACGCCTGGGCCCCTGCTGCATCGGACCAAGCCCGCTGGGCCGCCTCCTTGTCTGCCAATTTTGCCCTAATTGCGGAGGAAAACGGCATTATTACCGGCTTTGCGGATATGGATTCTACCGGCTATTTGGACCGGCTCTATGTCCATAAGGACTACCAACGCCAGGGCATTGCCTCCCAGCTGGCCCAGGCCCTGGAACAGCACGCCCGCTGCCTATGCGCCCCCACTGTGGTTACCCATGCCTCCATTACCGCCCGCCCCTTTTTTGAAAAGCGGGGCTACCGTGTTATCCGGGAACAGCAGGTGTGCCGCTTTGGCCAACACCTTACCAATTTTGTAATGGAACTGCCCCTAAAATAAGCCCCACCACCCAAGAAAGGGAGTTGAGATTTTATGCCGGCACTTGCCCCCAAAGCCCGGATGTGCTTTTTTTATCTTCTTACAAATCTGCTCATCTTTATTTTTTGCTATATTGGCGCGGCCCCTGTCCAGTTAACTGCCCTGCCGCCAGGGGAGCAGGCCCTGCCGCCGCCTTCCCCTCCCCAGGAGGAGGAACCTCAGCAGGAAGCTGCTTTCCTATCTCCAACCCCCTTAAACCGTCCCCTTAGTTCCTCCACCGAGGCCCTTGTGCTAAAGGTTCCCGCCCAGGTACAGCTTACGGTGGAATACTTTGTGGGCCAGCCCTACACTGCGGAGCTAAAAACGCCTCAGGACATTTCCGCTTTCACCAAGGCGCTGCAAAACGCCTCCCTTTTGGAGGAGGACGCCCAAATCCTTTTAGCCACCCCCTCCAACGTTGTAGCCGCCCGCCTTGGCTATGCTGAGGGCTACGGCAGCCTGTACCTGTTCAGCGGCTATATCAACGGCGGCAAAAAGCCTGTCACTATTATTCAGGACAGCGACAACCGCTTGTACCAAACAAAGCAAAATATCAGCCAGGAAATTTTCCAAAAGGCCCGCCCGCAAGTCACCCATATTCCGGCGGATAAAATAAATATTTACACCGCCACCCACTTCCGCCGCCTTAGCCTGCAGGCCCAGCTTTCCTCCCAGGAGGATTTTGCCCCATTGGTACAAATGCTCAACACCTTAACCCAGGCCGGCGGCGCCTCCCAACTGGAAAAACCGGATTTTATCATTTCCTATGTCCCCACAGGCAGCGCCCAAGAGGAGGATATGTGGTATGTTTGGGCCAGCGGCAAAAAGCTGACTTTGATCCCGGTACAAAACCCTTCCGCCGCTTATACCTCGGAGGTAACGCCCCGGGAATTTAAAAAAGTATTGGAAAAATTTTCTGTAAAATAAACCTTTAGGAGGTGCCCTTTATGACGTGGAACCAGCAATTCCCCAGCAGTATTCAGCCCCGTATGGAACAAATCAGCGCCTATGTTGCCAGCCCCTATTGGGATTCCCTTTGTTCTGCCATGGCCCAAAGGTACCAATCCCAACCCCTGCTCCAGTACAGCTGCTGCTCTTTGGCTCCCGGCTGGAATGTTAAGTTCCGCCGCGGCAGCAAGGCCCTGTGTACCCTCTACCCGGACGAAGGCGTTTTTACCTGCATGGTGTCTGTAGGGCAAAAGGAGGACCACGAGGCCCAGCTTCTTCTCCCCTCCCTCACGCCCTATGTACAGCAGCTTTACCGGGAAACTTTCCCCTTTAACGGCGGCCGCTGGCTTTCTGTTGTTGTGGGCAACCCTGAAATTTTAGAGGACACCCTTGCCCTGATTGACTTGCGGGTGCCCCCAAGCCGCCGCTGGCAGGTTCAACAATAAAAGTACTCCCTGGGCAGTTTACTGCCCAGGGAGTACTTTTATTATTAAGCGCTGTTTTTTCTTGTAAGTCCATATTTCTTTTGGAAGTATGCGGCCACTTCCAAGGCTGTGGGCCTCCCTGGCTCCAAAACTTACAGCGGCGCACCGCTGCAAGTTAGCAAGTTGGGCATAGCCTAACTTGTGCTTCTTTTCACCAGCGAAAGAAGTTTAACAAGAAGCGCCGCCGGGGTACCCCCCTGAACCCCTTCCGCGGAACCAGTGGGAAAGGCCCCTGCCGTTCAGCGAACGGCTACAAGTTTGCCAAAGGCAAACTTGCGAAAACTACAGCACCAGCAGAAGTTATCGCAAGTTCGCTTTGCGAACTTGCTGCCAATTCAGCGGGTAACCCCGCTGAATTGCTGTTTCTTCCCCTATTCTTTTGCCTCCAAAAGAACAGGGCCTGGATGCAGGGGCGGAGAGCCCCTAAAAGGGTGCAGGGCCGCACAGGCCCACAAAGAAAAGGCTTGGAAATAGCCGCACACTTCCAAAAGAAAGGAGCCCCAGCCCACAAGAAAACGTTTGCAAATTTACAAGCCCATCAGCGGGTATTGCC
>CAJTSZ010000148.1 GCA_910578755.1 uncultured Oscillospiraceae bacterium
TATTTTAGATGTTGCATATGGCAATGATGGCCCAGGATGGTTTGAGGTTCGCCCTAACGAATATAAATTATGGGCCGATACTCGTTTTGACATCTTTGACATCTATGAAGAATGGTCTGATTTTTGTTCCGATGTTTATGGATTTTTTTCTGATATGATGAGTGAATTATGGGATGATATAGAACGAACTGAAGAAAAAATAATGGATTTTCAGAAAAATATTGAAAAGCGGCTGAAAACAGGCCCTAAAAAGGGTTAATATCGCTGTAAATAACTCTTTTTAAACAGGGGTTACCCATCTTCCATTTTTTCTGCTTTTGTGGTAAAATATTTATTTAATCTTTTGGTTTATTGCAGCCAGCATGGAGGGGTTATATGGAAAACTACCAGCAGGAATTGGAAAAAGAGCAGCAGTACCTGGAAAAAACGGAATCGGTTATCCGCAACAATTTACAGCAGGAACGCAGCGCTGATGCCAGCAGCCAGGAAAGCCTTATAGAAGCCAAACGGGAGCTTTGGGAAAATGCTAACGCTGGCAAACTTCAGGACGCCAACCAATACATTGAATCCATACAAATGAAGGCCTCTGCCCAATACGCAGCCTCCCAGCGGGTAAGCCAGTATGAAAAAGCCCTGGACTGCCCTTACTTTGCCCGCATTGATTTTAAAGAAGAAGGCTTTGGAACGGAGAAAGTTTACATTGGCCTCCATGGGGTTACTGATGACGAAACCTACGAAACCTACGTTTACGACTGGCGCGCCCCCGTTGCCAGTATGTTTTACCGGTACGAACCAGGGGCCGCCTCCTACCCCGCCCCCATTGGCACTATCTCCGGGGAAATTACGTTAAAACGCCAGTACGAAATTAAAAAGTCACAGCTGCGCTATTTTTTTGATTCCAATGTAAACATTCAGGACGAGATACTGAAAAATGTACTTTCCCAAAACGCCTCCCCCACCATGAAAAGCATTGTGGAAACCATTCAGCGCCAGCAGGATATGATTATTCGGGACAGTGAAAACGAGCTTTTAATTGTACAGGGTGTGGCCGGCAGCGGGAAAACCTCTGTTGCCCTGCACCGGGTTGCTTACCTGATGTACCAGGGCCTTGCCCAGCGGCTGAGCGCCCAAAATATTACCATTATTTCCCCCAACCCATTGTTTGGGAAATACATTGCCAATGTACTGCCGGAACTTGGGGAGGAGAATATTTCCAGTGTAACCTTTGAGGATATTTTCCACCGCAGCGCCGCTTGGAACGGCCGGGTAAAAACAAAAACAGAGCTGATGGAAACCCTGACCTCCTCCCCTGACCTGGAAAAAAGCCAGCTTTTGCGGGACAGTTTGGAATTTTTCACCTCCTCTGTTTTTCGGGAACTGCTGGAGAGGTACCTGCGTTACTTCCGGCGGGAGATGATTCCTTTTACCGATGTATACTACAACAATATAATGATTGCCACCCGGCAGGAGATGAAAGCTTTTTTACATAGCAGCAACCGCACGGTTTCCACAGAAAACGCGCTGCGGCTCATTGAAAAACGGCTGTGGGACAAAATACACCAGGAACGGAAAAAACGGCTAAAAAAGCTGGCACGCTTTTTTGCGGCTTTCAACGAACATCGGTACGACTACCCTGCCTATTCCCGCTATGTTTCTGTTTTAGAAAGCACCCGGCTAAAGCGGCAAATAGCCGCTTTTACTACAATAAACTGCCAGGAAGCTTACAAAAAACTTATAACAAACGCCCCACTGTTTTACAAACTGGCCCAGAGCCTTGCATTGCCAAAAAACATAGAAGAAATACGCAGACACAGCGCCCGCCAAATGAACCAAGGCATATTGGAGTGTGGGGATTCCCTGGGGCTGCTGTACTTAAAAACGCGGTTGGCGGGCCTAAATTTTCCTGATATTAAGCAAGTGGTAGTGGACGAAGCCCAGGACTACTTCCCCCTATATTTTTATATTTTAAGGGAACTGTTCCCCAACGCCCGGTACACAGTAATAGGAGATGTAAACCAAACCATGGAAAAGGAAGCCTCCCTGGAAAGCTACCTGGAAATACAGCGTATTTTGGACAAAAAAACTTCCTCTATTGTATACTTAAATAAGGGGTTCCGCTGTTCCTATGAAATCAGCCAGTACAGCGACCGCTTTTTGGCCACGGCCTTCCCCACAGAACAGTTTGAACGCCATGACAAGGAGCCCGAGGTATTTTCCGCTGTGGATACCCCTCAGCTGGACCAAATGGTGGTGGAGGCAGTAAATGCCTGCTGCAAGGAAGGCTTTTCCTCCATTGCTGTTATATGCAAAACGGCAGACCAGGCCGCTGCCTTTGCGAACCGGGTAAGGGATAGGCTGGATATAACCTGCCTCACCAGCCACGACCGTTCTATTCGGGGAATTGTAGCCCTGCCTGTATACTTAGCAAAAGGGCTGGAGTTTGACGCCGCCATGATTTATGAGGTAAACGAGGAACAATACCACACCTCTTTCCACAAAAAGCTGCTTTACATTTGCAGTACCCGCCCTCTGCACCGCCTGTATTTTTTCCATACCGGCAAGCTAAGCCCGCTTTTTAACTTGTAACCTAACAAAGCCAAATGGCGCTGCGGAAATCTTACCTAATAATAAAAGGGAACCTTCAGCCAAACCGAAGGTTCCCTTTTTGGTTTTGTTTTATTAAAAATCAGCAGAACCGGTGGTTCTTGGGAATGGCAGTACATCGCGGATGTTTGGAATCCCTGTAATGTACATAATCAAACGCTCAAAGCCAAGGCCATAACCGGCATGGCGGGTACCGCCGTATTTTCTTAAATCTAAGTACCAGGAATAGTCCTCTTCCTTTAATCCCAGTTCACGGATGCGTTCCAAAAGAACATCGTACCGTTCTTCACGCTGGCTGCCGCCAATAAGCTCCCCAATGCCGGGAACCAACAGGTCTGCCGCCGCAACGGTTTTGCCGTCGTCGTTCATGCGCATATAGAAGGCCTTAATTTCCTTAGGGTAATCAGTAACAAAAACCGGTTTTTTGAATACCTGTTCGGTAAGGTAGCGCTCGTGTTCTGTTTGCAGGTCGCAGCCCCAAAATACTTGGTATTCAAATTGGTCGTTGTGTTCTTCCAAAAGCTTTACAGCTTCTGTATAAGGCAGGCGGACAAAATCCGCATTAACTACATTAGTCAATCTTTCCAGCAACTCTTTATCGTAGAACTGGTTGAAAAAGGCCATTTCATTGGGGCAGGTTTCCATAACGTAGGAAAGGACGTATTTGGTCATGTCCTCAGCCAGGTCCATCATATCGGTTAAATCGGCAAAAGCAATTTCCGGCTCCATCATCCAAAACTCCGCGGCGTGGCGGGTGGTGTTGGATTTTTCTGCCCGGAAGGTTGGGCCAAAGGTGTACACGTTGGAAAAAGCCATAGCCATACATTCGGCGTTCAGCTGGCCGGAAACGGTGAGGCTTGTTTTCTTACCAAAGAAATCCTGGGAATAATCAATGGTTCCATCCTGGTTTAGGGGTGGGTTTTTATCGTCCAGGGTGGTAATACGGAACATTTCCCCGGCACCCTCACAGTCGCTGCCTGTGACAATGGGTGTATGAACGTAAATAAAGCCCCGTTCGTTAAAGAACTTATGGATGGCAAAAGCCGCCACAGAGCGCACACGGAAGGCAGCGCTGAAGGTATTTGTCCTTGGGCGAAGGTGGGCAATGGTACGCAAAAATTCCACAGAGTGGCGTTTTTTTTGCAGCGGGTACTCCGGTGTGGAGTAGCCCTCCACTGTAATTTCCTGGGCATGAAGCTCATAGGGCTGCTTTGCTTCCGGGGTAAGGACAACACTGCCCTTTACAATAACAGCGCCGCCTACATTCAGTTTGCCAATTTCGTTGAAGTTTTCTACTTTATTATCTTCAAATACAACCTGCAAATTGGTGAAGGTTGTACCGTCATTCAATTCAATGAACCCCAAATGCTTCGATGTTCTAATGGTTCTAATCCAGCCGCAGACGGTAATGGGCCCGTCGGTATAGGTTTCTACAGAAGCAGCCAGATTTCTCAGTTCTACTCTTTTCATTCCATTTTACCTCCTATAAAAATTCTATTAAAACCTGCCTTTTGGCAGGCTTTATCAGCAAAAAGCCAATCCCTTTTTAATACATTTTAATTACTATTTTGCTTTATGGGATAGCAATGTAGTTATTATAGTACATTTTACCCTATACAATCAATAGTTTAACAGGGACAAAAGTATTTTTTTGCACAAAACAGGAAAAAAGGGTGCCAGAAGGTGGGCCCCCGCTGAAAAGGTTGCTTTTGTAAAAGCCCCGCCTTATAATAAAAGAAACAGC
>CAJTSZ010000149.1 GCA_910578755.1 uncultured Oscillospiraceae bacterium
CCATATTTCTTTTGATGCCAAAAGAAATATGGCCAGGTCTGGGCTGGAAGCCCAGTAGCAGAAACTTGGAGGCAGCAGACATCTCCAAAAAAACACAAATGGGGTTTGGGGCTGAAAGCCCCAAAAAGGGCACAGGTGCGGGCTGCGCAAGCCCGCTGGTACAAGTTTGGCTTTGCCAAACTTGTACCTTTTGGGGTTATTCCTCTTCCCTGCGGGTTACCGCAATAGAAAGCTCCTCCAGGTTTTTCTCCTCCACAAAGGAAGGGCACTGGGTCATCAGCTCACTGGCGTTTTGTACTTTCGGGAAGGCAATAACCTCGCGGATGTTTTCCTTTTCCAGCATAAGGGCCACCAGGCGGTCCAGGCCGTAAGCCATACCCCCGTGAGGCGGTACGCCATACTTGAAGGCGTCCAGCAGGAAGCCAAAGCGCTCATAGGCCACTTCCTGGCTCATGCCCAGGGCCTGGAACATTTTATTTTGAATTTCCGGGTCGTTAATACGGATAGAACCGCCGCCAACCTCGGTGCCGTTGAGAACCATATCGTAGGCTTTGGCATAGCAATGGCCGGGGTCTGTAACCATTTTATCCACATCCTCCAGCTTGGGGGAAGTGAAGGGGTGATGTTTGGCGGCGTAGCGGCCATCCTCCTCGGAGTATTCAAACAGGGGGAAATCCGTTACCCACAGCAGGTCAAAGGTGCCAGGCTGGATCAGCTCCAACTTGCGGGCCAGGTGGTTGCGCAGGGCGCCCAAGGTGTCAAACACCACAGAATCTTGGTCGGCCACCACTAAGATAACGTCCCCGGTTTCGGCGTTCATGCGCTGGCGCAGGGCGGCAACCTCCTCCGGCTTTAGGAATTTTTCAAAGGAGGAGCTTTCCCCCTCGGCGGTAAGGCGGGTGTAAGCCAGGCCCTTGGCCTTGTAGGTTTTAGAAAATTCAACCAGTTTATCTATTTCTTTTCTGGTAAGCTGGGCTGCCGCGCCCTTTACATTGATGGCCCGAACACTACCGCCGGCGGCCAAGGCCCCGGCAAACACTTTAAATTCGCAATGAACAAGGAGGTCGGAAAGGTTTACCAGTTCCAGGCCAAAGCGGGTATCTGGCTTGTCGCTGCCGTACCGTTCCATAGCTTCATCATAGCAAAGGCGCTTAAAAGGAGTTTTCACCTCTACACCCAGCACATCGTGGAACACCTTTTTCATGAAGCCTTCGTTCACTGCCATAACGTCATCCTCATTAACAAAGGACATTTCCAAGTCGATTTGGGTAAATTCGGGCTGGCGGTCTGCCCGAAGGTCCTCGTCGCGGAAGCAGCGGGCAATTTGCATATAGCGGTCGTAGCCAGAGAGCATTAAAAGCTGCTTATACAGCTGTGGGGACTGGGGCAGGGCATAAAATTTGCCCTGATGCACCCGGGAAGGAACCAGGTAGTCCCTTGCGCCTTCTGGGGTGGATTTAATTAAAATTGGGGTTTCCACTTCCCAAAAGCCGTTTTCGTCAAAATAATCCCTGGCACATTTTACAATTTTGTGGCGCAGCATTAGGGCATTCTGCATTTCGCTGCGGCGCAGGTCCAGGTAACGGTATTTTAAGCGCAGCTCTTCTTTTACATTGGTGTTGTCTGTAATTTCAAAGGGCGGCGTTTCGGACTTGGCCAAAACCCGCAGGTCGGTTACTTCAATTTCAACGCGCCCAGTGGGGATTTCTGTATTGATAGATTCCCTTTCCCGCACAACGCCTTGGGCCATAAGGACAAATTCGCTGCGTACAGCGGCGGCTTTTTCAAAAATTTGTTTTTCCGTACTGCTGCCAAAGGCCAGCTGCACAATGCCGGTGCGATCCCGCAGGTCAATAAAAATCAGGTTGCCAAGATCCCGGTTCCGTTGTGCCCAACCGGCTACAACAACGGTTTGGCCAATATTGCTTTCGTTTAAAACACCACAGTAGTGGGTGCGTTTTAATCCATTCATGGTTTCTGCCATAATGGGGGCTCCTTTCTGCGCGGGGTGGCCGCGACTTTTCTATATATTGTCATTTTTTCCTTTGCCGGCAGGCTTCTTTTAAAGCTGGATGCTGTTTTCCACATCCTCCAGCATTACCCGGGTGGTATCCTCGTAAATAAAGGTGACCAGGCCAGGGCAGTTGTCACTGCCTTCGTTAAGGGATACGTCGGTTTTTTCACCGGTGGCCATATTTTTCACCTGAACCATGCCGGCCTCCAGCTCATTGTCACCAATAATGCAGGAGTATTTGGCGCCAACCTTATCGGCATACTTCATTTGCCCTTTTACACTGCGGCCCATGGTATCACATTCGGCGTAAAAACCCTCCTGGCGCATTTTTGCCGCCAGCTGGCTGGCCTTTACCGCTGCCTTTTCCCCCATGCTGCCAATGTAAATAACGCAGGGCCGCGGTTCCGGGAAGGGGCAGCCGCAGGTTTCCATAAGCAAAATCAGCCGTTCCAAACCAATACCAAAGCCCAAAGCCGGGGTAGCGGGCCCTCCTAAGCCTTCCATAACGCCATCGTACCGGCCGCCGCCGCAAACGGTGCTTTGGGCGCCCAGGCGGTCTGTTACAAACTCGAACACGGTTCTTGTGTAATAATCCAGCCCGCGGACAATGCGCGGGTTAATGGTATAGCCAATCCCCAGGTCGGCAAGCTGCTGCTGAACGCTTTGGAAATGCTCCTGGCACTGGGGGCAAAGGTAATCCAGTATGGTGGGGGCATCCTTGGTTTGGGCCTGGCACTGGGGGTTCTTGCAGTCCAGCACGCGCATGGGGTTTTTCTCCAAACGCTGGCAGCAGGTTTCGCACAGGCTATCCTTCCTTTCCTCCAGGTATTGGCGCAGGGCCCTGTGGTAATTGGCGCGGCACTCCGGGCAGCCAATGGAGTTCAGCTCCAGGCGGATATCCTCCAGCCCCAAGCGGCGGAATACATCGCTGGCAAAGGCAATGGCCTGTACATCCATAATAGGGGCAGGGCTGCCAATGAGCTCTATACCAAACTGGTGGAATTCCCGCAGGCGGCCAGCCTGGGGTTTTTCGTAGCGGAAACAGGAGGCATTATACCACACTTTTACCGGCAAGGTCCCGGCCAAAAGGCCATGTTCAATTAAAGCCCGGGCCGCGCCGGCTGTCCCTTCCGGCCGAAGGGTAATGGAACGGTCACCTTTGTCCTGAAAGGTATACATTTCTTTTTGTACTACGTCGGTAGTGTCCCCCACAGAACGGTTAAAAAGTTCCGTATGCTCAAAGGTAGGCACGCGGATTTCCTGAATACCATAAAGCTGGGCGGTTTCCCGCAGGGCTTGTTCTACATACTGCCACTTTTCTGTTTGGCCCGGCAGAATGTCCTGGGTGCCCCGGGGGGCCTTTGTTAATAATGCCATTTTCTATTCCTCCTTTATTGGATTTCCCGCCAGTAAAAAAGGCAAACGCCTTTTTCCCCTGGCTTCCTTTTACATTTTATTATGGGGCAAACTTGCTGCCTAACAGCGGGCACCCGCTGCTAAGTTTGGGGGATGGGGTAAAATACTAAAAAGTGTGAAAAAACTCACAAAAGGGGCTGAAATACAGGGTTTAAGGCTAGGAAAAAGCCCCATATTTAAGGAAAACACCAAAAAACACAAATTCCCTCCCCAAAGGGGGCAACCCCTGCAAGGGAAACAAGTTGGGCGCGGGGCAAAAGGGGCTTTTGGGGAACGCCCAAAAATAAAAAATCCCCTCACCCCTGCCTGCCATTTTGGCAAACAGGGACGAGGAGCCAAATTGTTCCACGCGGTGCCACCCTGGTTTAAGTGCAAGCCTGCTTTAAAAGCCAACACTTCTCTCACACCCCTTAACGCGGGAAACGGGCCGGGGCAGTTAAAAGGCTGCCCTGCCAGCTGGCAGGTATCTTCTTTCCGCTTCTTATCCAAGGCCATTTGCACCAAACAGGCCCTCTCTGCTGGGGAAACGGAGGTACTCCTCCTGCGTTTTAAAAAGCACGGCCGTGCCGCGCCCTTTTGCGCTGTTGATATTTATTAGGTTTTACTTATCATACACCAAAGCTTTGCAAAAAACAAGGGGTAATTATAAAAATGGGCACAAGTTGGGCTATGCCCAACTTATGCCCATTTTCTTTTGGAGGCAGCCAAATAAAACCCCCCAGGGGAGTAATTCCCTGGGGGGTTGCGCGCGTTGTTGTGCTGTAAAACTGTTTAAATTATTGCAGCTGTAGCCTGTGTGATATGGTCAGCAGTAATGCCAGCATCTGGTGTGGTGTTAGCAGCGCCGCCAGCCAAAGAACCGTCCAGCAGCTTAATGCCGTTGAAGTTTGTGC
>CAJTSZ010000150.1 GCA_910578755.1 uncultured Oscillospiraceae bacterium
GTTACTACCATTCCGGGCTTCAGGCCCTGGTCGTTGCCGTCGATCTCCACAATCTCGGCGGCAAATTCGTGGCCTGGGATGCGGGGATAGCTGAAGTAGGCAAAGGTTCCGCGGTAGGAGCCAAGATCACTGCCGCAGATGCCGCCGTACAGCACCTTGAGAAGGGCTTCTCCCGGTTTGCGCACCGGCTTGGGGATATCCTGAATCTCCACCTTGCCGGGCTCGGTGATGTAGATTGCTTTCATGATGTACCTCACAAGATATAACGTTGGATTTTTTCTAGGATACTATGTTGTATACAACGCGTTCTGGTTTTAGAATAAATTATTTCGTTCGATTTGTCAATGTGTTTTTTCTCTTCCCTATAATTTTCGTTTAAATATACAATTCCACTAAAAAACTTTTGTATAGTTTCCCCTGAGAGCTGGAGTGATGGCAGTGGAATAAAAAGGCTTGCGCCAGCACGGGAAATACACTATAATTTGAATATGTGTTTGGATACAACAAAGAAAATGGGAGGATTTGTGCGGTGGTGGAGAAAAAAATGTCTGCACAGGCCAGAACGACACGAAAGCAGGCTGCCTACGAGTACATCAAGAAGAAAATCCTTTCCTGCATGTATGAGCCAGGAGTGGTGATGAACGAGCAGACCCTCTGCGATGAGCTGGAACTGAGCCGTACACCTGTCCGGGATGCTCTCAGTCGGCTTGAGCAGGAGGGGCTGGTTAATATCATGCCAAAAAAAGGCTTTATGGTTACCGCCCTGAAGCTGGGGGATATCAACCACATCTACGAGGTCCGCCTGCTGCTGGAACCGTATGCCTTGCGGCGCTACGGCCGCAGGCTGGACCGTGAGGAGCTGGTGCGCCTGCGGGAGCTGATGGAGAAGCAGGCCGCGGTAGAGAGCAGCGTATCTGGACAATACGACCTGGATGATTCCTTCCATGATTTTATTATGCGGGCGGTAAATAATCGGTATTTGATGGATACCTATGAGAATATCAAGGACCTGAACCTGCGGGTGCGGGTCCTGTCTGGAAGCCGGGTGGAAAACCGCCTGTCCGATACCTTTCGAGAGCATGTGGAGATTATTGACGCCTGCCTCAGGGAAGATTGGGAGGGAGCGGCTCAGGCCATGACCAAACACCTGGAAAATGCCCGGTTAGCCGCATTCCCGCTTCTGATTGGCGACGAGGTTGAGCTTTAATATGTGCCTATTTTGGAATGAGTGCTACAAGACCCAGGAGGAGATGCGGTTCAGGTAGGGAGGTAATGGCTTGTATAATCGTTACGGGGATATATCAAAGTTCATTATAGATATGGAGCAACTGAGTATTGCAGACGATGGGTATGTATATATTTCCAAAGAAGAAGATTATGGGATTGCGGTAGAGATGGAAAGCTGCTATGGCCCACTGGATGAAGTAAAGCCCTTTATTGCTTTTTTAGCAAAGCATATTTGTGAATTGGACAATCTTGTGCAGCGCTTTCACCAGAAAAAAAGGGTCAAAAACGGCGGGCGTGGGTATGTGCGCCTTCCCAGCCCCATAGGATTTTTACGGTTTGATTATTCACAGAGTATGGAAAATGACCCTACCCCGCAAGAAAAAGAGTTTCCTTTTGAATTAGAAATTATTTACATAGAAGAGCCAAATAGTATTGCCTTTGATTACTGGTGTACCGTAAAAAACACACAACTTTTTGTTACTTTTGAATACAAGGAAAATCAATTTTTCTTGAGGAAGTACGGCGCTTTTGATTGTATTCCTGATAATTGGGAAGAATCAAAATAAATCAGAAATTTGTGGGCCTTAACAAAAAATTATTAGCAGCACCAATCTGAAAAGGGATAGAAAGTGTGAAACCGCGTAAAACTGAAGGGGCAGGAGGCCTGGTAAGCCGCAAAATTGTGTTTCACTGAAACAAAAAACAGGACAAAGCCTTTCATGGCTTTGTCCTGTTTTTGGCTGTTCCAGTTCTTTGGGCCCGGGGAAAGGTGTGTTAGGTTGTTTAGAGGGAAAATTCCCCTTTCAGCGCCTGGGCAACATCCTGGGCATGGGAGTGGGGCACCAGCAGGGAAATATCTACCTCGGAGGTGGTTATGAGCATAATTTCCCCAGGGGCAGCCTGGGCAGCGGCCTGTAAAGCGGCGGCAGCCACCCCGGGGGTGGTGCGCATTTCTTCGCCGTACAGCTGTATTTTGCAGTTGCTGCTGTTTACCATAGGGCGGGCGGCAGGGTAAGCTTCCCGAAAACTGTTGATAATCCTCAAAGTTTTTACCATATCCTCGCCATTTACCGTAAAAGAAACGTTGACGGTGTTCCCCAAGGGGGCGGATTGGGAAATCATATCAATATTAATGCCCTCCTGGGCAAAGCTGCATAAAATAGACGCGGTAAGCCCTTGGTCACAGGGGATATTGCTTAGGGTAATTAGGGTAATTTCTTCGGTAATGTTGATGGTGGAAACGCCGTTCATTTTTACTTCCTCCTTCATCCTTGGCCTAAATTAGGTTCCCCATGTTGTACAGCCCCGGCTGACGGTTGGCCAAAAACAGGGCGGCGTTAATGCCGCCGGTGGCAAATACTTCTTTGGACATGGCGGTGTGGCTTAGGGTAATTACCTCGTCACGGCCAGCAAACAGCACCTGATGTTCGCCAACAATGGTGCCGCCCCGCACCGAATGGATGCCAATTTCGTTTTTGCCCCGCTTTGCCCGCTTGCTGTGGCGGTCGTATTCGTACCGGGGCGGGTTTTTTAGCTGGGAAGAAATTGCATCTGCCAGCAGCAGGGCGGTGCCACTGGGGGCGTCCAGCTTTTGATTGTGGTGTTTTTCAATAATTTCAATATCAAACTGGCCGCCTAAAACAGCTGCGGCCTTTTTGGCAAGCTCCGCCAGCAGGCTTACCCCAAGGGACATATTGGCGGAAAAGAAGATGGGAATTTTCCGGGAAGCCTGGTGTATTGCTTCCACCTGTTCCTGGCTGAGGCCAGTAGTGGCAATGACCGCCGGCAGGCTGTGGCCTATGGCATATTGCAGCAGGGGTTCCAAACAGGAGGGGTGGGAAAAATCAACAATGACATCTGCAGCCACAGTACACTGGGCTGGGGCAGGAAACACAGGGAAAGAAAAGCTGGAATTTTCCGCCATAGGGTCCAGCCCGGCAACAATTATACAGTCTTCCCTTTGGGCAGCGGAAGCAGTAATTACCCGGCCCATTTTACCGCCTGCGCCGGAAAGCAAGATACGGGTCATTTATTCACGTCCTTTTTGTTTTTAATCTACTTTGGAATTGGCGCCGGGGGTTATTGCAGCAGCCCCAAACGCTCCATTTCACATTGCAGTACCTTTTGCTGGGCGGGGTTCATTTCCACTAGGGGCAGGCGGCAGGGGCCTGCGGGGAAACCGGCCAAGTTCAGCGCCTCCTTTACGGGGATGGGGTTTACATCGCTGAACAAGGCGTTAATGAAGGGCAGCAGCTTTAATTGCAGGGCCAGGCTTTCCTGGGTTTTCCCTTCAAAGTACAGCTGGCAAATGTTATGGGTTTCCTGGGGCAGCACATTGGAAAGCACGGAGATTACCCCCTTGCCCCCCAAGGAAAGCACAGGGACAATCTGGTCGTCGTTGCCGGAATAGATGGCCAGGTTGTCGCCGCAAAGCTGGGCAATTTTAGCAACCTGGGAAATGTTCCCGCTGGCTTCCTTAATAGCGGCAATGTTTGGGTGCTTGGAAAGCTGCAAGCAGGTTTCCGGGGAAATATTTACCCCAGTTCGGCTTGGCACGTTGTAAAGGATGACAGGAAGGTCGGTGGTGTCGGCAATTTCAGAAAAATGGCGCACCAGCCCTGCCTGGGAGGTTTTGTTGTAGTAGGGGGTAACGTGAAGCAATGCATTGGCCCCGGCAGCTTTGGCCTCTTTGGAAAGCTGCTTTGCACAGGCAGTATTGTTGCTGCCAGCCCCGGCAACCACAGGGACCCGGCCGGCAGTATGCTCTACAGCGAAGGCCACGGCTTGGGTGTGCTCCTGGGGGCTCATAGCAGCGGATTCCCCAGTGGTGCCGCAAATAACAATGGCGTCTGTGCCGCCGGCAATTTGGCTGTCAATCAGCTGGCCAAGGGCGGCATAGTTAATGGAAAAATCCGAGTTCATGGGGGTGATGATGGCGACGCCCGCGCCGGTAAAAATAGGTGTTTTCATAAGGCGACCCTCCGTTTCTGTGGCTTT
>CAJTSZ010000151.1 GCA_910578755.1 uncultured Oscillospiraceae bacterium
GCCATAACATCTGTCGCTGCCGGGAATCTCAATTTGGTTTCCCCAATAAACACGCCCATCTTCAAGCAATTTAACAGATTGCCCATTTGCCAATGTGTATTCTAAATTGACGTAAAACCCATTCAATAAATTAAGGTCCTTTACCTGTAGGCTTTGCACGCTAAGGGCATTGAATTCCTCAATCAAAGTTTCTTTCATTTTCTGGAGTTCTTCCAAACCTCCTCGCTTGACGCACTCCGCCGCCACACACGTTCCCCCAAAGGGGTGTCCATCTGTTTTCACGCAGCCGCCGCAATCATTTTTTTTATGGCATTCGTCGCAGCATGCAAGCCCACAAAGTGATAGCATAAATTTACCTCCTCAAATTGTAATTTATATATCCAAGAAAAATCTTTATTTATAAATCGTTTCCCAATGGGTACATTATTCCAAAAAGGAGGCTATTTAAAATACATATACACCTGGCATTTTATCATACCATTGTACAGCTTGCGGCGCTTATCCGCCTTTTTCCCAAAGAATTTTTCAAATTCCTCATCAGGGCTGATGATGTAAAACCGATCCTTCTCCCTTTGGGCAAACACCTTGCCCATGATGCGGTAAATGGCTTGGGCTTCCTTTACATCCAGCAGCCGTTCCCCATAGGGCGGGTTGCAAATGACCACCCCTTTGCCCGTTTCCATGGCAAAGTCCTTCACATCCCGCCGCACCAAATGGATTTTGGAGGCCACACCGGCCTGCTGTGCGTTGTGCTGGGTTAGGGCGATGGCTTCAGGGTCAATATCGCTGCCAAAGGCGGTAAAGGAGGCGCTGCGGTCAATAAGGTCAAAGGCCCTTTGGCGTTCCTGATGCCAATGGCTTTGGGGCAGAATATTCCACTTTTCCGCAGCAAAACGGCGGCGCAGGCCTGGGGCAATTTTCATGGCGTGCATTGCCCCTTCAATAAGCAGGGTGCCAGAACCGCAAAAGGGGTCGTACAGGGCGCTGTCCGGGTACACCCGGGCCAGGTCAATAATCCCTGCGGCCAGGGTTTCCTTCATAGGGGCAATAACGGAGCTGCGGCGGTATCCCCGCTTGTGAAGGCCGGAGCCGCTGGTGTCCAGCATAATTATAGCGTTATCCTTGTGTATGCCAAATTCTATTTGGTATACAGCGCCCGTTTCCTCAAACCAGTTTATATGGTAAGCCTGCTGCAAGCGGGTAACTGCCGCCTTTTTTATAATGGACTGGCAGTCGGGAATACTGTGGAGCTTGGAATTTAAGGACCAACCCTTTACAGGAAAAGCGTCCTTTTGGCCAATGTAGTCCTCTAAAGGCAGTTTTCTTACGCCCTGGAACAAATCCTCAAAGGTATAAGCGGGAAAGCTGCCCAAAAGCACCTGAACACGTTCGGCAGTACGCAGGCAGATGTTGGCCCTGGCAATGAGGGAAACCGGGCCCTGAAAAGTAACCCGTCCGTCGGTTACTTGGACGTTTTCACCGCCAATGTGGCGGGCTTCGGATGCCAAAACGCTTTCCAAACCGAAATGGCAGGGTGCTGTTAAAGTAATGTTCAAGTGTGTTCCTCCCTGTAGGCGGCCCCTTGGGGCAATATATCGCCGGTTTTCGTAAAGCTAATCATAACAGAAGGTGGCGGGTAATGCAAGAAAAACGGGAAATTTACCGTTCCTTTCCCTATGAAGCCGTTGCCGCGCCATAGGGGGCTTTCAAGGGGCTGGCTGCCCTTCCGTTAAAAACGGCTTTCGTCCTGTTCACATTGTACAGCCACTTTAATTACGCCGTCCTCCCTGTTTTCAAAAAGAGCATAGGCCTGTTCAATATCCTTTAGGGCGAAGGTATGGGTAATCAGGCTGGTGGTGTCCAGTTTGCCGGAGGCAATGAGGCGCAGTATTTCCTCACAGTCGCAGCCGTCCACGCCGCCGGTTTTAAAGGTCAGGTTTTTACCGTACATTTGGGGCAGGGGCAGGGTTTGGGGCCCGTCATATAAAGCAACCACTGTAATAACTGCATTTGGCCGGGCGCACCGCCAGGCCAGCTCAAAGGTGCCCGGCCCGCCGGCTACCTCCAGCACCCTGTCCGCCCCGCCATGGCTGCTGTGGGCTTTAACAAAGGGTTCCGCCTGCTCCGGCGGCGTTACTAAAACCCCTGGGTAATGGTTTTCCACAAAGGCGCGGCGGCCCTGGTCTTTTTCGCAGACAATGACTTGCTTTGGCCCTTTCAGCAACACACACTGCAAGGTACACAGCCCTGTAGGGCCGGAGCCAATAATCAGCACCGTATCCTCCGGGCCAATTTCAGATATTTTTGCCGCCCAAAAGCCTGTAGCCAAAACATCCCCCACCAGCAGGGCCTGGGCATCCGTCACGTTTTCCGGTATTTTATTTAAACCTTGGTTTGCATAAGGCACACGGACATATTCCGCCTGGCCGCCGTCAATGCGGCAGCCCAAGGCCCAGCCTCCGTTTGGGTCGGTACAATTATTCACAAAGCCCTGCTTGCAGAAAAAACATTCCCCACAAAAGGTTTCCACATTTACAGTAACCCTGTCCCCCGGTTTTACTGCCGTAACCGCAGGGCCAATGCTTTCCACAATGCCCACCATTTCGTGGCCTACGGTAATTCCTGGCACTGCCCTGGGTACACTGCCGTGTTTTATGTGCAAATCACTGCTGCAAATGCTGGAAAGGGTCACCCGGACAACTGCGTCCTGGGGGCCCTTTCGTACAGGTTTTTCCTTTTCCCTTAACTGAAATACCCCCGGTTCTGTATATGTATATGCCAACATATAGCCGCCCCCTTGTTGTTTTTATTTCCAGTATACTTCCCATAAGCTGTATGCGCAAGAAAAAGTTTTTTTCTTGCAAAGCCCTGTTTTTTGAACGGTTTGTGGGCAAACTTTGAACACAAAACAGTATAGTTTGGGACGGGAATGCCCGTCCTTCACTGAAGGGCTACAAATTTGCCTTTGGCAAACCTGCTGCCTTGCAGCGGTGTACCGTTACAAGGTTTGGGGCTGCTCTCTATACAAAACCGCTGGGCTGTGTTATGATAATAAGGGTATTTTTCCTTACAACATACTTTACAACGAACAGGAGCGTATTGCTTTGAATTGGTCTAAATTTTTCTTTTGTACAGGCGCCGCCCTTTGCCTGCCCCTTTACATCTACCACTGTATTTTTAATACAGACCCTGCCACCGGCTTTTTTGCCCAAAAGGGCTTTCTTACAGTGCTTTACTGCACCCTTTTATCTATTTGCCTAGCCGGTACAGCCGCGGCTGGCCTGCTTGGCAAAAATGCACCATCCATTACCCTAAGCAAAAAGCCCCTCCTTGGGGGAATTTCCCTGGTATTGGCTGTTATGGCTGCCCTGCAGGGGCTGTTTTCCGCAAAAGATTACCTGAGCTTTATGTTCTCTTTCGCTAAACCTATGGACGCTGTTGTATTTCAGCCCTTTTCCCTTGTAACCGCCTTAATACAGTTGATAGCAGCAATAGCGGGGGCTTTGGGGTTCCTGCTTTTGGGCACCGGCTATTTTAAGGGGAAGGGTACAACCAGTGCCCCCCTGGCCTTGTTTGGTCCCCCTGTGTGGAGTGGTATTTTTACCGCCCAAATGTTTATGGCTTACCCGCAAATTGCCAGTTT
This sequence comes from uncultured Oscillospiraceae bacterium, assembly GCA_910578755.1. Classification (GTDB taxonomy): domain Bacteria; phylum Bacillota; class Clostridia; order Oscillospirales; family Ruminococcaceae; genus Negativibacillus. The sequence continues at coordinate 3,644 of CAJTSZ010000151.1, forward strand.
TCCGGACCGCGCCCTGTGGTTTACCTGCCTTGTGTTTTTCGCCCTGTTTTTAGTGGGCCAAAGCCGCATCCTTTTGGGGGAGCAAAAAGAAAAAGGCTGCCGTTGGGTAGCTGCCTTTGGTTTGTGCTGCGGCCTTACTGGCTTTGTTTTAACAGGCGGAACTGTGCTTTCCCTCCGGTTTCACACCACCCTGCCTTGGTTCCACCTGCTGTTTGCCCCTTTTTCTGCCCTATACGCTATGCAGTTCCTTTTGGGTGAGAAAAAGTGCCCCAACACAATGCCGCCCCCTGAAGAAACACCTTCCTCCGTGGAATAAAACAATAATCATCAGGTTTTTATTGTGGTATAATAACCGCAAAGCAGTTATTATATTTTAAAATGGCCGGGGCAATATGTTCGCTTTGCTCACTGCCCCATGGCCAATTATACCATTTCACACGTTGTGTTCATGGTATAATAACCGCAAAGCAGTTATTATATTTTAAAATGGCCGGGGCAAT
>CAJTSZ010000152.1:0-799 GCA_910578755.1 uncultured Oscillospiraceae bacterium
TCCTGTATTTGCTGCAAAATATCAATATCCCGCAGTATTCCGTCGCTTTTTGTGGCAATGGCCGCCCCAAAGCCATAGGCGTCCACCAATTCCAAAGCGTGGCGGGTAAGCTGTTCTTTCTCCTCAAAGGGGTTATAGGGGTCGCTCATGGCGCCGGTTCCTACTACACCGGCGCGCACCTTACGCCGCAGGTCATTGCGGATAATTTCCAGCGCCTTTTCCTTGGCCCGCACCTGGTCAAAGCCTTGTATACCGTAACATTCGCTCCTGCTGTCGCAGTAAATACAGCCGTGGCAGCAGCCCCGGTAGATGTTCATATTGTATTCGATACCAAACCACTGGCTATTTTTAGTGCGCGTTACAATGGTTTTTGCTGGTATGTACTCCATAGCCCTTTCCCCTTTGGGTTTTACATTTATTTTATTCTATCTTTCATAGCTTGGCAAGGGGGCCTTACAGCGGGTACCCCGCTGTAAGGCTTTTCTTTTTGGAAGTGTTCCGCCAGGCAGGCCATGGACAAGGGCTTAATCGTAAATGGACTCGCGTTCAAATTCCAGCACTGTACCGCTGTAGGCATCAATCTCATATTCGTATTCCCAAGTTCCAGATATAAATTCAATTTCATATTTCCAACGGCCATCGTCATGGTCCAATTCAGCCTTAACAAACTTGACTTTGCTGCCGTCCAGCCCGGCGTGGTTTACGGCGATTGTTTTTGCCTTTTCCATTCCGATTTGGGATGTAGTTGTATTCTGCTGTGGGGCGGACCAATTTTCTACATCGTAGTCACTTTCCAAGA
>CAJTSZ010000152.1:899-4047 GCA_910578755.1 uncultured Oscillospiraceae bacterium
CATCCTCCTGGCCGAGCTCTGCTTTAATAAAGGTGACCTGGCTTTCCGTTAGCCCCGCGTGGTTGAGCGCTATACTTTTTGCCTTTTCCACCCCGATTTGGGATGCGGTTGTATTCTGCTGTGGGGCGGACCAATTTTCTACATCGTAGTCACTTTCCAAGATTGCGCCAGTGTACGCGTCAATTTCATAGTCATACTCCTGGTGGTTGGCGGTGTAAAATTCCACATCGTATTCCCAGCGGCCATCCTCCTGGCCGAGCTCTGCTTTAATAAAGGTGACCTGGCTTTCCGTTAGCCCTGCATGGTTGAGGGCTATACTTTTTGCCTTTTCTTCACCAATATAGGAACCCGCGTTTGTTTGAGGGGGGATTTGCGCCGTACCTGGAATTTTTTCAACGCTGCTGGAGGGGTTTGCATTTTGCCCTGCGGAATTCCAGCTTGCCGTTTTCCCTACCATTTCACCGATTGCCCGGAGAGGCAGATACGTTGTTCCGCTATAGAGCATTGGATACACATTGGCAAAAATGCGGGATGTGCTGTCCGCCTTGACAGCCGCGGCACTAACAGACAATGTGCCTGCCAGCATTAGAGTACATGTTAGAATGGATGCCCCTTGGGCTAACCGTGTTCTTTTTGTTATATTCATCATATAATTTCCTCCTAAACTAAAATTGACAAATTATTTGGCGAAGGGTTCGACGGACCATTCGCGGATTGTGCCGCTATAAGCGTCAATTTCAAACTCATATTCCATGCCGTTATAGATAATTTTTCCTTCGTAGAGAAGAATTCCGTCATCCGTATCGACTTTGAACTCCCGGATATCGGTTTCTGCCGCGCCGGGAACCTGGGCGAGGGCCAGCTGCTTCGCCTGCTCCTCTGTAATTGCGCTGGAGCCTTCGGTTTGCGGCGAATAGTATTCCGCGTCATAATCAAAACTAATTACCGCCCCGGTATATGCGTCAATTTCGTAGTCGTACTCTTTATAATCCGCAGTATAAAACTCTACGTCATATTCCCATTGCCCATCGTCAAATTCCAGAGAAGAGCTGACGAATGTGACCTGGTTTTCCTCCAGCTTTGCATGTTCCAAGGCAATGCGCCGGGCTTCCTCCTCCCCAATATAGCCATTTGAACTGGAATTCTGCAGTGTTGTTCCGGCAAATTCCTTAGAACCTGGATTTTCCGTCCCCTGCTGCCCTGCCCCAATAGGCCCCTCCGCGCTGATTACCACGCCGGTAAGGGCGTCAATATTATACTGGTAGCTTTGGCCAGCTGCCTTGAAGCAAACCTGGTAATAATCCAACCCATCGCGGGTGGTTATATCCGTACTGATGGAACTTACCTCCTGCTCTGTCAGTGAAGCCGCCTCCAAAGCAGTTTTCTTTGCCGATTCCGCGCCAATATAACTCATTTGGCTTTGCTGCTGGGAACAGCCAGCAAAGAGAAGGATAATTAGCCCCATAACCCATAAAAGTGTTTTTTGTTTCATGGCAATCTCCTTTCGGTTTCTGTTGTTAGTGTAATACGCCAACATGAAATCTACATGAAATTCAAAAAAAAATTACAAGGGGACAATTTCAGGGAACCGCCTGCCTGGCAAGCGGCCCCCTGAGCTTTTTGATGGGCTTATGAAACGGCAGACGCTGATTCCTCTGGGGAAGGCAGATGGAGGGTAAAGGCGCTGCCCACCTGGGGAATGCTCTCCAATGTCATATATCCGCCGTGGATTTGGGCAATTTGCTGAACAATAGATAACCCCAGCCCTGTGCCGCCTTCGCTACGGGCTTGATCTGCCCGGTAAAACCGCTGCCAGACTTTATCCTGCTGTTCGGAGGGGATGCCAATCCCGTTATCCCGAACTTCCAAAACGATTTCATGTTCCTTCCGGCCGGCGGATACCCAAACGCAGCCATCCGGCCTGCCGTACTTGAAGGCGTTTTCCACCAGGTTCCGCACCAGCCTGGACAACAGCGCCGGGTCGACGAAAGCTGTTATTTTCTCCGGCACCTCCAAAATGAAACGCTGGGGGGGATATGCCAATTCTTCACAGAGGGAATGCAGCAGCCCGCCTAAATCGACATACTCCAGCTTTGCCACCTCTGTTCCCTGTTCCAGGCGGGTCATGCTTAGAAGCTGGGAGATAAGCTGGGACATTTTGTCCGCTTGGCGATGAATCATAGCGATGCTTTCCCGCCGTTCCTCCAAGGTTTCATCGTACTTTTCCGCATATTCACAGGCTCCGGCAATAATAGAAACCGGTGTGCGCAGTTCGTGGGAGGCATCCGCTGTAAACTGCTTTTCCGCCTCAAAGGATTTTTCCAACCGTTGAAACAGCTGGTCAAAGGCGGCGGCAAGCTGGGAAAATTCGTCTTGCCCCGGCGGCAGCCCAATGCGGCGGGACAGGTCCTGCGCCTCGTTAATAGATGCCGCTGTTGCGGTAATGCTGTCCAAGGGACGAAAGGCCCTCCTTGCAATCCAATAGCTGCCCAAGGCAGCCAATGCCATAAATACCGGCATGATAATAAGGGCTACATAGAGCAGGTTACTTATAAGCCGGTGGTTTTTGGGGGCTTCCATAATACCCCGAAGCCACACGCCGTTTTCCCAGCCCATGGGGAGCCACAGGTCCAGCACCAGGTACTGGCCGTCCCCCACATTTACCGTGCGGGTTAATCCATTTTGAAAGCCTTCCTCCGTTGTAAAGGACGCTGGGAGCCGGCCGGCCAGCAGCGCCTTTTCCCGGCTGTAGATTAAAGTAGTTACGCCATTTAGGTAAAAATTAAAGTCGCTTCCCAGTTCCAGCCGCCCGTTGGACATGGCGGTTTGGTTTAGGTTGCTTTGGACGGCCTGCGACAGCTGGGACATGGCGGTTTGAATGGCGACTACGTTGCTGATAGACAGCATGAACGCCAGAAGCAGCCCGGCCAACACCCCTGTTAACAGTGTAAGCCATAGGGCAATTCGGGCTTTTACGGAAATTTTTTTCATGATTCATCCGCCCTTAGCACCCAGCCGACGCCCCGGATAGTATGGAGCAGCCTGGGCTGGTTTTCGGAGTCAATTTTTTTCCGCAGCCGGCTGATGTATACGTCTATATTGTTGGAGCTGCCTGAAAACTCATAATTCCATATCTGGTTCTCCAGCT
>CAJTSZ010000153.1 GCA_910578755.1 uncultured Oscillospiraceae bacterium
TCAAAAGAAATATGGAAAAGAAAAATGCCGGGGTACCCCCTGGGCCCCAAATTTGCCAGTGCCACTCAATAAGCGGCGGTTGCCCGTGCTTGCCTTGTTTTTGATTATAATTCATTGTGCATTCGCATATAACATGGTACAAGGAAAACAAAGCTACGCAAGGGTAAGCCCTCCCCAAGGTATTGGTCGGGCTTCCCGCTTAATAGCCTCGCCAAAGAAAACCAGTTTTTTGGGACAAAACCCCAAAAACCCCTCTTGAAAATACACAAAATAAGTGTATAATAAAAACCATAGAAGCCCATCCTTTTAAAGGGCTTCCACGCTGCTGCCCGCTGCCAATGCCTGTGCGGGCTAAAAAGGAGGTTTTTCTTTGGAAAATATCCAACACATCAAAGTAAATATTGAGGGTATGACCTGTGCCGCCTGCTCTGCCTCGGTGGATAGGGCCCTGCGCCGTTTGGACGGTGTGGCGGAGGTCAACGTCAACCTGGCCACCAACAGTGCTACTGTCATTTGTACCCAGGAGGTTTCCCCCCAAACCATTGTAGAAACAGTAAATAAAACCGGCTTTCACGGCTCCCTTGCCCAGGAGGATGAAATTAACGTGGCCATGAGCCACAACATTTCCCCCCGCCGGCTGGCCATTGCCCTGTTTTGCGGCGCTATTGTTATGTACATTGGTATGTCCCATATGCTGCCGGTTCGCCTGCCCTTGCCTTCTATAATTGACGACCGGGTAAATCCTTTGAATTTTGCCCTAATCCAGCTTATTTTAACCATCCCTGTTATCATTTGCGGCCGCAACTTTTTTGTAAACGGCGCCAAAAATATAGTAAAGCTGCACCCCAATATGGACAGCCTTGTGGCCATTGGCACCACCACTGCCCTGCTGTACAGCCTATACCACACGTTCCAAGTTGCTGTGGGCAATACCCACAGCGCCCACTCCCTTTACTACGAATCTGCCGCTGTAGTGGTTGCCTTGGTACTTTTGGGCAAATTTTTGGAAGAACGCAGCAAAAACTCTGCCAAAAAGGCCATCAGCAGTTTGGTTTCCATGATCCCCAACACGGCCCTCATTATCCGCAATGGGGAGGAAATGGAAATTCCCGCAAAAAAGGTTCGCATCAACGATACCGTAGTTGTGAAACCGGGCACCCGTATTCCCGTGGACGGCGTTGTTCTTTCCGGGGAGGCCTCCGTAGATGAATCCATGCTCACCGGCGAAAGCCTCCCTGTGTTCAAAGCCCTGGAGAGCCCTGTTTCCGGCGGCACCATCTGCAAAGATGGTATGCTGAAAATCCGCGCCACTGGTGTGGGCTCCAACACAGCCATCTCCCAGGTACTGCGCCTGGTAACGGAGGCCCAGGAGCGCAAAGCCCCTGCCGCCCGCCTGGCCGATAAAATTTCCGGCATTTTCGTTCCCGCCGTAGTTTCCATTGCTGTGATTACCTCCCTGCTTTGGGCCCTTGCCGGCAAGGATGTGTCCTTTGTTCTCAACAATTTTGTTGCTGTACTGGTAGTAGCCTGCCCCTGCGCCTTGGGCCTTGCAACGCCAATTGCTGTAATTGCCGGTTCCGGCCGCGGCGCCGGCCTTGGTATCCTTTTCCGCGGGGGGGACATTATTGAAAGCGCCGCTAAGGTGAACACCGTTGTTTTTGATAAAACCGGGACCATCACCTACGGCAAGCTGCAAGTGGCCCACATCTTCCCCGCGCCCGGCTACAGCGAAGAAAGTCTTCTGCAAAACTGCGCCGCCGCAGAATACGGCTCCGAACACCCCATTGCTGTTGCTGTGCTGAAGTACTGCGAGGAAAACCGTATTCAATTCACCCCGGCCGAAAGCACAAAGGCCATTGCCGGCAGAGGAATTGCCGCCTCCTGCCAAAACAAACAGGTAATTGCCGGCACCATGGACCTAATGACCATGGAAAATATCCAAATTCCCGCTGATATTCCCCAGGTACCCCAGGGATGCACTGCCATTTACCTGGCGGCAGATGGGGTTTTCCAGGGCATGATTGCCCTTTCCGACACCATCCGCCCCGACGCCAAGATTGCCATTGCCCGCCTAAACAGCATGGGCATTGAAACCGTAATGATTACTGGCGACAACTATGGCGCCGCCAACCTTATTGCCAAGGAAGCCGGCATTTCCCAGGTACGGGCCCAGGTGCTCCCTGGGGATAAATCCAAGGCGGTGGAGGAATACAAAAAGCAGGGCCGCCATGTGGCCATGGTAGGGGACGGCATTAATGACGCCCCGGCCCTGGCCAGCGCCGATGTGGGCATTGCCCTTTCCTCCGGTACCGATGTGGCCGCTGAATCTTCCGGTGTTATTCTAATGCGGGAAGATTTAACCGCCGTTGTGGATGCCCTGCTGCTTTCCCGCAAAACCATGCGCATTATTAAAGAAAACCTGTTTTGGGCCTTTATTTACAACATTATTGGTATTCCTATTGCCGCCGGGATTTTGGTACTCTTTGGCGGGCCCGCCTTCTCCCCTGTTTTTGCTGGCGCCGCTATGGCCTTTTCCTCGGTTTCTGTTGTTTCCAACTCCCTGCGCCTTACCCGTTTCCGCCCGGAAAAATAGCTGTACTCCCCTGTGGAGTCACCTCGCCCCCCTTTTATTAAACACTCCCCGCGCCCCTTTTTATAACACCGTATGGTAATAAAACGCCGCCCAGCGGCAGAATGGAGAATTATTATGGAAAAAATTACAATTCAAACAGAGGGTATGGCCTGCGCCAAATGTGAAGCAAGGATGGTAGAAAACCTTTCCAAGCTCCCAGGAGTTTCCAATGTAACAGCAACCGCCGCCAACGGCCTTGTTACAGTAGAAGGCAGCGGAATAAACCGCGAAACCATTGCCGCCGCCATTGAGGACCTTGGCTTTGATGTAGTAGAATAAGATAGGAGGCCTTCACCGAAGGCCTCCTATCTTATTCTTCACATTTCTGCGCCTCACTATTATGCTGAATTAAAGTAGATAATTTTGCATAAATTTTCTATTTAAATCCCCCTGAATTCGCAGTATAATGGTGTAGTCAGGTGTTCCCTGTTCCAAAACCATGGACCCTGCTTAAAGGAGGAATAATAGGATGATTGGTAAAATTGCTTACGAAGCCATTGAAAAAAACCGCCCCATTATTAAGGATTTGGCGGATAAAATTTGGAAAAACCCCGAAGGCCCTTACAAGGAGTTTAACGCCTGCCAGTGGACTGCCCAGGTGCTCCGGGATGCGGGCTTTGATGTAGAGGTGGGCGTTGCCGGGGTTCCTACTGCCATTAAGGCTACTTACGGCAGCGGACATCCGGTAATTGGCTTTTTAGGCGAATATGATTCCCTTCCTGGTTTAAACCAAAAGGTTTGCACTCACCAGGAGCTGGATTCCAACTGCGGTTACGGCCATGGCTGCGGCCACAACCTGCTTGGCTCTGCCCATGTTGCCGGCGTGCTGGGGCTGAAAAAGGAAATGGAAGAAACCGGCCTTGCAGGCACCATTGTATTCTACGGCTGCCCTGCTGAGGAAGTGCTTACAGGAAAGCCCTTTATGGCCCGTGGCGGCGCTTTTGACTGTTTGGATTTATGCATTGCTTTCCACCCGGATTCGGTAAACGCCGTTTACACCGGTACCGCTGTAGGCATTAACTCCGTAAAATTCCATTATCACGGCAAAACAGCCCACGCCGGAGGCGCCCCCCAAAATGGCCGCAGCGCCCTGGATGCTTTGGAATTGACCAACGTAGGCGTTCAGTACCTGCGGGAGCACGTTACCAATGACATCCGCATTCACTATATTATTGAGGACGGCGGCATGGCCCCCAACATTGTGCCGGATTACGCCCGTTCCTGGTACATGGTACGCTCCCTTACCCGGGAAGGCGTGGACGATGTATATACTCGCCTGATTAAGGTTGCCAAGGGCGCCGCCATGATGACAGAAACCGAAGTGGAAGTAGAATTTTTGGGCGGCTGCTACCCTACCCAGCAAAACCACGCCCTTGCCAAGGTTTTGGAGGATTGTATGGCCGAAATT
>CAJTSZ010000154.1 GCA_910578755.1 uncultured Oscillospiraceae bacterium
CTGCAACCGGCGAAGTCGCCAATTATACCATTACGCTTGCGCTTCATGGTATAATGAAAAAGAAACTTATTCTAACCTGCCAATGCAGCCCTAAAAACGACATTTTTGCTTGACATAAAGGGAAACCAGAACAAAGGAGTGATATTTATGATGAAAAAGCAAAACAGGATAACAATTTTAATTACAGTGACATTGCTTTGTGTCCTGGTAATTTTTTCTACCATAATGGTAGGATGCAATAAGCGGGATGAAGGCAGGGTAGAGGCGCCGGATGTTACCGATGATGTGCCGGAGCCCGACGATGATAACGACGAGGATAAGGACAAAGAAGTTTTAGACAAAGACGACGAAAAAGACAAAGACGAAGACAAGGATAAAGAAAACGAAGACAAAGAAGACCCGGGGAAAAAGCCGGATGAGCCCACAACACCAACGGCGCCAACAAACCCGACAACACCAACCAATCCAACTACTCCCACTACTCCAACAAAGCCAACCACCCCTACAACACCGCAAAAACCAACAACCCCTACAAAGCCAGTAAGCTATGATGATGTTATTTTCAACAAAGCCGGTACATACAGCCAGTCCATGGTGTATGACGACGGTACTGTGAAAAAAAGCGGCGTTGTCATTAAAAACAAAACCTTTAAAGGCGATGTAGTAATTGACGCCGCAGTGGGCAAGGGCGAGGTGGACTTTAATAATGTAATTATTGAAGGCACGTTGTACGTTTATGGCGGCGGTTCCAACTCCGTAACCCTCAACAGCTGTACTGTGAAAAAGATGGTTGCGGACCGGGACGCAAACACTGTCCGCATTGTAGCCAGCGGAAAAACAGAAGTAGGCAGCATTTTAATTAAAGACGATACCATTTTGCAGGAAAAGTCCATGACCAAAGGGTTCGACGGCTTTAAAAACGTTTTTGTAGACGGTCCCAGAGGCCTAAAGCTCTCCTTAAAGGGCCTTAAGCTGAATAAATTGACAACAGAAAGCCGTTGTACCGTGGATTTGGACAGCAGCACCATTGTCAACGTATTTTACGCCGACGCGGTTACCGCGGTTACCGGCAAGGGCGACATTGAAAAATTAGTTGCTTCTGTAAGCGGCGTAACCTATGAAACAAAGCCAAACAAAATTTCCACCACCGATGGAGCAAAACGCCCCACCGAAGCTGAAGATGACAACGATGATGACGATTGGAACGATAACTGGGACAGCCGCCCAACCGTTAGCCTTACCGTGCCAAACAGCAGCTGTACAGTACTGAAAGGCAAAGAGCTGCCAATAAATGTAAACACCAACGGCTCCAGCGTCAGTGCTTCTTCCAATAACACCAGCATTGCCACAGTGGCAGTGAACGGGAACAGTGTAAAAGTTACCGGCGTAAAGGAAGGCACAGCAACTATTACAGTAACGGCCTCCCGCAGCGGGTACTATTCCAGAAGTATTTCCATTGCTGTAACGGTAACAGAAAAAGCAGACGATGTTACAAAAATAACAGTAAATGCCCCTACAGAGCAGCAACCGTGGACTACCGGCAATGTTGAGATTATATTTACCGTAAACGGCAAAAATATCAACAACGTAACCGTAAATAATGAGAGGGTTCACGCGGACGCTAATAGCCAGTATAGGTATATTGCAAAGGCTAATGGCGATTATACTATCAATGCAACGGGCCAGTTTGGCAGCGACAGCAAGGTTGTTAAGGTTGATAAAATTGATAGAGAAAAACCGCAAATTACTGATGTAGTAATTACAGAAACAGCCGATGTTAGCAAAAAGTCCGTTTCTGTAAAAGCAGAGGATAAGACCAGCGGCATTAAAACGGTAGTATATGCAGTTGATGGCACAAGCACAACGTTGACTACCCCGAATTCTGAGGGCAGATATGTCTTTGAGGCAGTAGTTGGCAAAGCCTACACCATTACAGCCACCGATAATGCAGGCAATACTTCCGATGTAAGAACAGTAGAAATTAAAGATACCGCAGTTTCCACACCATTGGCCATTGAAAATGTGGCTGTAGATAATTCCGCCACCCCCGCCCAAAGCAAACAGGTATCCTTTACTGTAAACGTACCAGCAGGGCAGGGCAACCTGGAAATTGCAGTGCAGTCACCAACTAACAAGGCTGTGAAAGCTGTACCAGGCCCAGTACCTGTTAATAGTAATACTGGCTACATTGTAACCTACACCTTTGCCGCAGAAGAAAACGGCCAGTATTCCATTACCGCAAAATACGATGGTAAAACCGTAAACGCAACAGCAGCTGTCGCAGGTATTGACCGCACCGGCCCGGTTATCAGCAATGTACAAACAACCGGCACCACCATTATCTTTACCGTCACCGACGAAAGCGGTATTCAAGAGGTTCAGATTAACGGAACAGATTTAAACCCAGTTCCAACCAGTGGTGTAGAATACAGATATGAAACCCATGCAACGGCCACTACTGAATACACTATTATCGCTGTGGATAATGCTAGAAACCAGTCAACAGCCACCGCAACAGTGACTGTGGAAGTTGCAGAACCCAAAGCACCCGAAATTACAGTTATAAGCAGTAATAATTACACCATCAACTTTACTGTAGCAAACGCAACTGTAGTAAAAGTAAACGGTGCAGCAGTTCCTGGCAATAATGGCAGCTATGTTTACAATGCGGAGCAGGGTGTGGAAAAAACCTACACCATTACCGCAGAAAACGCCGCTGGCAAAACCGCAGCAAAAGAAGTGCCGATTAAAGATGAAACCCCGCCAACCATTGGCGAACCATCTTACAACACCACACCTACAAACCAGCCTGTAACCGTTACTATGTTGGTTACCGATGCTTCCGGTATTGCAAGCATAACAGTAGGGGGGAACCAAGTAACGGGCAACGGCAATGGCAGCTATTCCTTTACCGTTGCAGAAAACGGCGCTTACAAGATTATTGCCACAGATGCCAAAGGGAACAAAGCAGAAAAGACTGTAAACATCACCAACATTGATAAGGAAAACCCAACCATTTCCAATGTTGTTAATCCAACAGGCATCCAAAAGGAAAAAACCATCACCTTTACAGTCCAGGATAATGCAGCAATACAAAGTGTTATCTGCACATTAAACAACAACCCAGTGCCTGTAACTTCAGAAGCAGCAAATAGTTATTCCTTTAAAGCAGCTGCAAACGGGAAGTATGCTATTACCGCAACAGATACCGCCGGTAATACAGCTACAGAAAACGTTGATGTGCAGGATATTGACACCACACCCCCAGCGGCCCCCGTGCTGAAAGATGGCGCCACTACTTTGAAAGCAGTAACGGAAACAGCCGCGGCAGAAAAACAATCCTTCACCTTGAAGGAAGGCGATACCACTAAAACCTTTACCGTAACAGTTACGCAAAAGGCTGTGCCTAACGACAAAAACACCGTAAAAGCCCAGTATTCCCTGGATAACAAAACATGGGCCGACGTTCCGCAAACTGGCCTTTCTCTTGAAGCGAAAGACTACCCAACCGTGTACCTGCGGGCAATCGATAAGGCACAAAACGTAAGCGCCACCCAAAAGTACCACATTGAAGTGGTAGAAAAAGCCGACGCCAACTAAAGGTTGGGCAAGTATTCCCCGATATCTTCGCTTTTTCATAAAGACTTCCTTTCACCAAAAGCCCCCGCAGTATTGCGGGGGCTTTTGGCTTGGCCTGCACAACGCAGGCGATTCCTAATTTTTACTTAACATAAGCAACCACAGGCTCCTGGTTTTCCCAGTGGTCAATGGCAGCATCCAGCTTTTGTAGCATTTTTTCTTTATCAGCAGGCAAATCCCCCCGTACCCGGAAGGAGATAAAATCGTGGAAGCCGTCAAAGGAAAGGGGGCTGCAGTCCAGCAGCTCCAGCAGGCGGCGCTCCTCCTGCAGGTTTTCCAATTCTGTAGCAGGGGTAAAGGCGCCGGAAAGCACATCCTTGTACAGCGGGGCGGAATGATGAACAAAAAGGGAAAAGTTAATAATACGCTGGGGGT
>CAJTSZ010000155.1 GCA_910578755.1 uncultured Oscillospiraceae bacterium
GGCCTTTGACGAATGTATTGAGAACCCCGCCACCCGGGAGTACACAAAGCGCTCCATTGAGCGTACTGTCCGCTGGCTGGGACGCTGCAAGGCCGAAATGGAACGGCTGAACGCCCTGCCGGGTACCATAAACTCCCGCCAAATGCTTTTTGGCATTAACCAAGGTTCTACCTATAAGGATTTGCGTATTTGGCACATGGAGCAAATAGCAAAGCTGGACTTGGACGGCTACGCTATTGGCGGCCTGGCGGTAGGGGAAACCGCCCAGGAAATGTACGAAACCATTGAGGCGGTGGAACCCTATATGCCTGCTGGCAAAATCCGTTATTTAATGGGCGTAGGCACGCCGGTGAATATTTTGGAGGCCGTATACCGCGGTGTGGATTTATTTGACTGCGTTATGCCCAGCCGCAATGCCCGCCACGGCCACCTGTTTACCTGGGACGGCATTATTAACATCAACAACGCCAAGTACGAGCTGGACCCCACTCCCCTGGACCCTAAGTGTGACTGCCCCGTGTGCCGCCGCCACTCCAGAGCGTATATCCGGCACCTGTTTAAAGCAGGGGAGATGCTGGGGATGCGCCTGGCTGTGATGCATAACCTGTATTTTTATAACACGCTGATGGAAAAAATCCGTACCGCCCTAGACGAGGGGCGATACACCCAGTTTTATACAGAACAGCGGGATATTTTGGGCAAACGGATTTAAGAAAAGGGGTTCCCTTAAATTTTCCGAATTTTTGTATTTATTCCCCAAAAATCTATTGAAAAAAACAAATATACCAATTATAATGGACAGTATATGCAAATTACAAAAATTCGTTCCTTGCAGGAAGGTTGGTCTGCCCCGAACTCATTCAGGGTTTCAATATGCACGGATCGGTGAGATGTTTTTTGTCCTGCAAGGCAAAAATTCGCAGTATGCTTTGTGCCTGGCAAGAATTTTTAACGCAGCCGCCAAGGCGTGTGCAAAGGGATTTTGAACAGGCTCTCCAATACTGCCGGAGAAGAACCGTAATTTGGAAGAATTTTGGAGGTGTAAACCATGTACAGCCAGTTGTTAACCAACGCAGCAGCAGAGCCCAGCAGTTTTATGATGACTTTAGTGAGCTTTGCGCCAATGATTTTAATTTTCGTTGTGTTCTATTTCATGCTCATCCGTCCCCAGAAAAAGAGAGAAAAAGAAGTACAGGCCATGCGTGAAAGCCTGGAAGTTGGCGATGAAATTGTAACTATCGGCGGCATTATCGGCCTTGTTGTAAGCATTAAGGAAGATACTGTTGTAATTGAAACCGCCGGGGAAAGAAACAAAATCCGCATTGCCCGCTGGTCCATTCAGCAGAACCTGAGCGCGGCGGAAAAAACTGCCGAGAAGAAGTAATTTTTTGTGTGTAAAAAGCCTGTGGAAACAAACTGTTTCCACAGGCTTTTTCTTTTAGCAGGAACGACTATTCTGCGGTTTTGTGAAAGGGGTTTGGTGTATTGACAGACAATATTTTTACAATATTGTTAGTTTTGTTTTGCCAGTTATGCTGCATATTGGAGTGTACCTGAACAGAATCCCCAGGGTATAGGGTATAATGGCGGTTGCCAATGTCCATGGACAAAACCCCCTCCAAAACATAAATAAATTCTTCCCCTTCGTGCTGATAAAGGGCAACGTCCGAGGTTTCCTTGGAGGAGGGGAGCAGCACAAACAGGCGGGGGAACATTTGAAATTCCTCTGCACTATGGCTGAGGGTAAACTGGATATGCTCCGGGCTGAACTGGGAAAATATTTGGCTGTAGCTGCGCACAACAGGGTCGGTATGCGGGGAGGGGGCAGAGGCAAAAAAATCCACAAGGGGAACCTCCAAAACAGCGGCGACTTTTTCCAAAGAATCAATGGCAATAGTGGTAAGGCCTCGTTCTAACTGGGAGAGAAAACCAATGGAAAGGCCGCTTTCCTCCGAAAGCTGTTTTAAGGTGTATTTTTTTTCTTTCCGCAGCGCTTTGATTTGCGCTCCAATGGTTATATTGTGGCTCATAATATTAAATTTCTCCTTTCCTTTGGCAAGTGCAGGCGCGCCTTTTCAATTTGGTTCCCTTGCCAGGTTGGCTGTTTGTGCAGTATAAAAAGAAACAGAAAAAGCGGTGTGCGGTTAAATAATGAAGAAAAACCGTAAAATGGAAACAAACGATGTAAGAAAAAATAATCCTACAACAATGAATAAAACCATAATTATACTATAAGCCAATGGGGCGGGGTTGTCAAACCTTTTATTTTTTTATTGTTTCCAATAAAAACCTGATGTGCAGGCAAATACGGGCTGGGACAACGCAATTGGCCCAAGTTTTGCAGGCGAAGCTAAAAAACTTGCAAGGGCACTCTCAAACTTTCCTTTTGCACAAGTGCCCTTATGCAAAGATTGGCCACTGCGGCTACACAATAAGGTTGAACACTGGTTGGCTTTGTGCTATATTTTGGATAATATCATTTGACAAATTGTGAGTTAATAAAGGGAGGATACCCAAATGCTGAAATTATACAATATTCCACTTACCTATAAAGAAGGTGTGTATGGCATTGTTGATTTCAATGGACACATTGACAGCGATAATACCATTTCCCTTGATTATGATGCGCAATATCAAATACTTGACTATGAGGTTCCTGTTGGGACAGAGAAACGTGGGATGACACTGTACAGCGTGCCGGAGGAGGAGCTTGTTGGGACGCTCCGGGCTGTCTACAACAAGGATGGAACACTTCAGAATATTAGCGCCGAGCTGAAAGGCCGCGAATTGCTGTTGTACATCCGCTATGAAAACGAGGAGTGCGCCATGCGGGAAATGGGGAGGTTTGCTATTCAAAATGCAAATGCCATTATGGAACAAATTCAACAATGCACAGATGTTGTGGCAAGGCTTTTTATTGAGTATTACGTTGATGGGGAAACAATAGACTATCATGCGGTGATTGGTACTGCGGCCCAGATGGAGGCGGTAAGGCAGAAATATGGCTGCGAGGATTCCTGTGACAATGCTGGCAACTACCCGTCTGAAAACATTGAGGGCGATAATGAGATGCTGATAACAATGGTACGCTGCGCCGAGGGCTACCCAACAAAGAATTTTCGGTATGTAGTGGATGTTATGTCACAACATATTGGAGAATACGCATTAGCAGCGCTGCACAAAACGGGAGATTTCAAATACATTTGTGCAGAATATGATTAAGGGAAGAACAGGATGTGCAGGCGTTACAGCACAACGGCTTGCCCGTCAGGGTAAACCCCAACCCACGCACAAGGAAAATAGCCGTCCTTGTAAATTCCAAGTAAAGTATTGAAAAAACCCTGTACATCTAATATTTTTTCTATGTACGCCCAGGCGATATCACGTTTCACCATATCCAACATTTCATTTTCCAACCCGGTTTCTTCCTCTAAATGCTGCACAGTGATGAAATGCTCCCATTTTTTCCAAATAATATCCCCGATTTCAGAGGAAACAATGGAAAAGATGTGGTCTATTTGTGCATTGCCAATTTGCTTAACTGCCATATCTTCCAATGAGAAAATATGCGGCTCCCATGTTTTTAACATTTGCTCGTTCCAATCATCATAGGCTTCAAAAATAGAGTATATAATGTAATATTTTTCCCTGGCTTTGCTGCTGTGTGAAAACCAGGGTATTTGCTGGGCCTCCTGCAAAAATTGTTCCATTGCTGCCATAGCATTACTATTAAGTTCCAACTTATCAACCACTTTCCTATAAAAGTACCCACGCCAAAAAGCAGCTTCTTTTTGGCGTAGGTTTATTTCTTCAAAGGCTACAGCCGGGCAAACTGGGCGTTGTAAAGGTCGGCGTAAATACCGTGTTCTTTATTTAACAGGTCGCTGTGGCGGCCCCGTTCCCGTATGCCGGTTTTGTCCATAACAATAATTTCATCGGCATTTTTAATGGTGGAAAGGCGATGGGCCACCACAATGGTAGTGCGGTTT
>CAJTSZ010000156.1 GCA_910578755.1 uncultured Oscillospiraceae bacterium
CTTTACTGCGCACTCTGCGTAACTCTCATTGATTTTTAGAATACCTGTACCGTAAGCCTCAATCAACTTCAGACGGTAGAACACATTAGCCAAATTCTGATTGCGGAGTGCAAATACACCCAGCATGATATCATCAAAGGTCAGGCCGCGAACCAGACCGCCAATGGTCACAAACTCAATGCGGTCATCAAAGATACTGATCAGTGTAGAGCCGCTGAAGCTATAGTCGCGGTGGGTAATGGCATTAAGCAGTGCTTCACGCAACGCTTCGCTGGGATAATCCCGCTTGTCGATGCGATTCAGCCCTTCAAACTCTGCACGGGTATGGTTGAACTGATCAATATAGGAATAGGCATCTTCTAACTGCGTGAGCAAAGAACCGCTTAATTCCTTGCGGTCACGAAATACGCTTTTCTTGCTTCCATCAAATACGGCCAGTTTAATGGTATGGATGCACTGGTCAGACAACAACATGCCAAGATTGGTATAAGTTCCATCCGAGCCAATAATGTTTAATGTGCGCTTTTGCTGATCTCCGAAAGGTAGATTATGCTTAGCAAAATAGTTTTCCGCTTTCACAAAAGTCAGTTGTTGATTAATGGAGCGAGCGTCTTCATAACGGTCGCCACTGGTTTCCTTGATCATATTTAGTATAGCAGTTTCCGAAGCCGGAACGGAGGAGGCATTCTGTCGTACATACACCCCCTCAGGACGGATACCCTTTCCGGCGAGATAATAAGGGCGGGCAGTACCTCTCTGTACCGTCAAAACTACAACAGGCATTCCTTCAATATCTTCAACACCACACTCGGTAAACATAGTGACATCTGGACGAATGGAATCTCGAATCATGTTAGTAATGCGAAGTATGGTTGCGTCTGTGTTTTCTACACCATAAACACTTCCGTCATCGCTCATGCCAATATAAATTTTCCCACCCTCTGTGTTTGCAAAGGCAACTACTGTGTATTTGATATCATCAATGTACTCACGCTTAAATTCGGTAGTTTTATTCTCAATCATAAAAACGACCTCCGTTCTAACAACCACTTCTAATAATTATTATAACAATTATTAGAAACAAATCAAGAGTGAAAAGAATTTATGTTTGGAAGCAGTTGTCGATTATCATACATGGAGCAAAAAACTGTAATATGGGACACAAATAAAAATAACCGCAAGCCATCAAAACGATAACTTGCGGTTATTTCGCTTATTCCGTACCGGTAGTGCCCCTGGGGGTTCAGTTTATTTCCCTATAAGATAGAGCCCTGCGCCGAGGGGTTGTTTTTGCCTTCTCAAATATACTACAGCCTTTCCCCCTGCTCCCTGGGGCAGCCAAAGGGCCAGTTCCTTTAAAAAGGTAATATAGGCTTCCCCTTGGGGATACGCTGTTTTTTCGGCGTTTATTTCTTCTTCTAAAGGGCTTCCCGGCGGTAAAAGGGCCAGCTGGGGCTGGTAGTACTCCCTGGTGAGGGCCGCAGCGCCTTTATTGTCCCCAGCCTCACCCTGCAAAAGCAAAAGCTGCAAGGTTTTCACCCGCCTGCACCGCAGAAGCTCCGCCACATCCCTGGCTTCCCAGGGGTCGCTTACAGAACCAATGACCGCACCGCTGCCGCCCTGGGTAATTACAGCCGCATTTTGGGTATAATCCACCCGGAGCCTTTCCCGGAATACAAAACTGGTAACAGCCAGCCCCATTTCCAGGGAAAGCAGGCACAGGGCAAGGGCGGCAAGGGCTTTTTTCTGCCAGTTCTTGCCCCGCAGGCACAGCACTATCCCCACAAACAGCAAGGCTCCCCCATACCAAAAAAGCAAGCCCTGGCTGTCTGTATACACCACCGCAAAGGAAAGGCCGGATACCCACTTTAAAAAGCGCAGCAGCAGCCGGCACGCCATGGCCGCGCTTTCACACAGAGCCCGGGCCAAAAATGCCCCTGTTCCCAGTAAAAGGGATAGAACCAAGCCCCCCAGGGCAAATACCATCACCAGTGGCAGCAGGGGCAAAACCACAAAGGAAGCCAAAGGCGCCGCTACCTGAACCTGGTGAAAAAACATTAAAAAAATGGGGAATAAAAATACCTGGGCCGCCAGGGAAACCGCCAGCAGGTTTACCCCCTCCCAAAACAGCGGCTCCATGGGGTTGCTTCTTTTTGGGCCTTTCAGCACATATTTGGCCAGCTGGTAAAAAGGGCCCGCCAGCAGCAGAATACCCAAAACGGCCCCAAAGGACATCCAAAAGCTCAGCCGCCCCACGGCCCAGGGGCAAACTGCCAAAATACCCAGCATTGCCGCGGCCCAGGCGGTTAAACCGTCGTATTCCCTGCCGATGATTTGGCTTATAAGCCATAGGGCCGCCATAATTGCCGCCCGCAGTACAGAAATAGTAAAGCCCTCCAGGGCAGCCAGGAGAAGCAAAAAGGGCAGAGTTGCAGCCGCCGCCCCTTGGGGCCTAATCAACCGGCTGAACAGCCGGTGCAGCCCATAAATTAAAATGCTGATATGCAGCCCGGAAACCACCAAAATATGGGCTGTGCCGCTGCGGCGGAACACAGACATGGTTTCCTCCTCCATATCCTCGGTTTCGCCAAACAAAATCCCTTTTACCATGGTCCTTACATCCCCGTGGAACAGTACATCCACTTGGTGCATGCACCAGTCCCGCCCTTTCAGCGGGGCGGCCCAAAGGCGGTCCCCGGCCTGGGGTTCCCCCTGGCTTACCGCCACATGGTTTGTTGCTCCCCGCACCATGGCAGCCTTGCCGTTTGGCAAAACCTCCTGCCAGCGTTCAAACCGTACCTTACAAACAATGGTTTGGCCCATAACGGCCTCTTGTTCCTCCCAGGCATACAGGCGCATGGTAAAAGGCTTGCCGGGCAGCACCTCTGCTTGGCCCTTTACCAGGTAGCGGGTACCGTAGGTCTTTACATCGCTTTCCACCACCAGGCCCTGAAAAGTACATTCTTTCCCTGCCAAAGCTTGGGCCTGCCGGGTCAGCCCCAGGGAGTGCAGGGCAAATACAGAAACCGCCAAAGCCACGGCGGCAGGCAAAATCAGGTACTCCTTCCAGCGCCCTGCTTTGCCGCCGGCTGCCGCTAAAATGGCTGCTGTAGCTGCCGCCCCCAAAATAATACAGCTGCTGCTTTGGGGCAGGAAAAAAGCGGCCGCTGTGGCAGCCAAATAAGCAAGGCTTGCTGCAAACAACGGTCGCTTCATTTTTTCATTTCCCCTTTATTCGGGCAGTTTTGCCCTGTACAGTTTTTGTTGGGCTGTGCCCTTCAGTGGCCCAGGCCCAAAACTTACAGGGGTACCCGCTGTAAGTTAGCAAGTTGGGCGCAGCCCAACTTGTACCCCCCATTCTTTTGGAAGTGTTCAGGCACTTCCAAGCCTATGCAGGGCGCTCCACCCCTGCACCCAAACCCCATTTCTTTCTAACGAAGAAAGAAATGGGAGAAAGAAAGTCGTTGGTGGCTTGCCGCCCCCAAGCCCCTGCTTATTTGACAGTGCCACTCAATAAGCGGCGGTTGCCCATGCTTGCCTTGTTTTCGATTTTAATGTGTTGTACATTCGCACATAACATGGTACAAGGAAAACAAGGCTGCGCAAGGGCAAGCCCTCCCCAAGGTATGGTCGGGCTACCCGCTTAGCAGCCTCGCCTGCGCTCGGCGTTACCAAACTTTCGGCTCTAACGGTTAGAGGCCACTGCCTATGACTTAGCACAGCGGGAAGCAAGCCCCACAGCGTGGGGCCACAAGTTCGCAAAGCGAACTTGCTATCTATCCAGCGGGTATCCCCGCTGAACCGGTGCTTCTTGTTAAACTTCTTTCGCTGTTCAAAAGAAACACAAGTTGGCCAATGCTCAACTTGCTATGTTACAGCAAAGGTTTTCCTTTGCTGTAACATTTGGGGGTACGG
>CAJTSZ010000157.1 GCA_910578755.1 uncultured Oscillospiraceae bacterium
AAAAATAGTTGAGCGAAGCGAAATTATTTTTTTGTGCAGTAGGCAGGGAGGGCAAGTGCCCGAATCTGCCTGCACATCAACTTTTTATTGTGAAACAATAAAAAATAGTTGAGCGAAGCGAAATTATTTTTTTGTGCAGTAGGCAGGGAGGGCAAGTGCCCGAATCTGCCTGCACATCAACTTTTTATTGTGAAACAATAAAAAATAGTTGAGCGAAGCGAAATTATTTTTTTGTGCAGTAGGCAGGGAGGGCAAACAGCCCGAATCTGCCTGCACATCAACTTTTTATTGTGAAACAATAAAAAAGGCATATTCCCTGTAAAGCCTGCATAATATTTTACTGGCCCCCTTAGTACATGGGGCAAAGAAAACGGGACGGAGTGTGAAAAGTATGAGAAAAAACAGGCCAAGGGCAGTGTTAGAGCAGGGTGCCGCCTCTAAAAAGAAGCAAATCAGCCCGGAATTGCGCAGCGTCGCCATTTCTGCGTCACTGGGCTTAGGGGTTATGGCTGTTTTAATTTTCCTTTGCGGGTTGCTGCTTTCCGCGGTAGATGTGCCTTTGGCGGTAGTAAGCCCAACTGGGCTGGTGATTGGATGCGCCGGTGCGGCAGCCTCTGGCTTTGCCTGTTCTCGCTTTAACCGGGAAAAAGGCTTTTTTTACGGCTTGCTTTGCGCGGGGGTGCTGTTTGCGGCCCTGTTTATTTCCGGGCTTTCTTTAACCGGCCAGCCGCCTACTTTTTACACTGCCATTAAGCTGTTTTCTATGCTGATTTGCGGCGCCCTGGGGGGAAGCTTTGGGGTGAATTTAAAAAGGAAATGGTAGCAAAACCTTGAATTTCCCGCAAAGTATGATATAATAATTTTTGTATTAGACTATTTTGGCTGTTTTCCCCGCATAGGGTAAGGCAGCTTATAGCTTGAAAGGAATGGATACTATGAAACATGTAAAAACTTTGAACCAGGCAAACCTGAAAGAAACAGCAGCAAAAGGCGGCTGCGGTGAGTGCCAGACTTCCTGCCAGTCTGCCTGCAAAACTTCCTGCACTGTTGCAAACCAAAAGTGCGAACACGCAAAATAGTTTTTGCAAAACAGCTTTACAAATAAGCCAATGGGAGGGACAGCTTGCTGTCCCTTGTCTTTTGTGGAGCCCTTTTTTGGTGGGGCAAAACAAAAGGGAACAGGAAATTTAAAAAGTTTTGTGCCTTTCCGGCATGAAACTGGAAAGGCAGAAAATAAATGATACACGCTTACCAATTAAACGGCTATAATATTGTTTTGGATGTCAACAGCGGCGCTGTCCATGTGGTGGACGACATCCTGTACCATATGCTGCAAAAAATGCCCAATACGCCGGATGCGCAGGTGCCGCAGCAATACCCGGAGCAGCTTTTTGCCGCCTTGGAAAGTACATACTCCAAAGCGGAGATGCAGTCTGCTTACCAGGATATTTACGACCTGTGGGAAAAGGGCCAGCTTTTTTCCAGCGACGATTACGAGCAGTTTGCCAATATGATGGTTTCCGCCCCAATTAAGGCCATGTGCCTTAATGTGGCCCACGATTGTAACCTGCGCTGCAAGTACTGCTTTGCCTCCACCGGGGAATACGGCAGCGGCAGAAAGCTGATGGATATTGAAACCGGCAAAAGGGCCATAGACTTTTTGCTGAAATATTCCGGCACCCGTAAAAACCTGGAAATGGATTTCTTTGGCGGCGAACCTCTTATGAACTTCGACCTGGTAAAAGAGGTGGTGAAATACGCCCGTTCCAAGGAAAAAGAATATAATAAAAATTTCCGTTTCACCATTACCACCAACGGGGTGCTGTTAACGGAAGATAAAATGGATTTTATCAACAAGGAAATGAGCAATGTGGTTCTTTCTTTGGACGGCAGAAAAGAAGTAAACGACCGTTTGCGCGTCCGTGTGGACGGCAGCGGCAGCTACGACCAAATTGTGCCTAACTTCCAAAAGTTTGTAAAAATGCGGGGTGATGGCCAGTACTATGTCCGCGGCACCTTTACAAAATATAATAAAGATTTTGCCGACGATGTCCTCCATTTTTATAGGAAAGGCTTTGAGCAGATTTCTATTGAGCCTGTGGTTACAGACCCAAAACTGCCCTATGCCTTAACCGAGGAGGACCTTCCCGAAGTATTTGCCGAGTATGAAAAACTTTCCAACCAAATTATTGAAACCCGCCGCAAGGGGGAGTTTTTCAACTTCTTCCATTTTATGATTGACCTGGACCAGGGCCCCTGCGCCATTAAACGCCTGCGGGGCTGCGGCTGCGGCAACGAGTACGTTTGCGTAACACCGGAAGGGGATGTGTACCCCTGCCACCAGTTTGTAGGCAAACCGGAGTGGGTTATGGGCAGCGTTCATAACTTGTCTGTCAACGAAGTTATGAAGGAAAGCTTTGCAAAATCTACGGTGTATGCCAAGGAAGAATGTAAAAATTGCTGGGCAAAATTCTATTGCAGCGGCGGCTGCAATGCCAATAACCTGGAATATGCAGGGGATATCCGCAAACCTTATAAACTAGCCTGCGACTTGGAGAAAAAGCGCTTGGAATGTGCTATTATGATCAAAGCTGCCTTGGCGGAAGAAACTACCCAGGAGGAGCAGCCCTCCTGCCAGGATTGTGATACCTGCAATGCCTGTGGTACTTGCGAATAAAACAAAAACGGCCCCAAATGGTAGTTACTCATATTTCACCATGCGACCTGGAGATAGCAGTAATGGACAAGCAGGAACGGGAAACAGCTAACATAGATAAATCAAACTCCTCTGCTCTTTTGCCAGTATCAATGGTAGGACGGAACAGATAGTACTAACTGAAAGAGGGAGATTCCGAAAGTGGCAATTAAATGTATCATTGAAAAGATTGAAAAATCGTTGGAGGAACTAAAATGAGTGCAGAACAATATCAACGGATGGTAAATACTCTCGACAAAGAGATTGCTGACTTGGAGAAAAGGAAAGCTACAGCGGATAAGAAATCTGCCGATGAACAGAAAAAAGCTGCAAGTGTAAATATTAGCAAAAATGCTTCTGCTACTACAATAAAAAGCAAAATGAGTGAGATACGGCGGCATGAGGATGCTGCAAGGAAGGCCTCCGAAGAAAGTGCGGATTTACAAAAAAAGATAGCTGAAAAACGTGCAAAAAGAAACGATGCTTATTTGAAGTTGCAAAAAGAGCAACAAACTGAGCAAAAAAAGGCACAAAGGGTACAGCAGCAAATGATAAGTGATATGCAGAGGTTATATGAGGATCGAATTGCTGATTTAGAAAAACAAGCTTTGCCAGTCATAAGTGTTTCTTCAACTGCGGAAACTGAATTGATGCCTGAGTATGATGTGTTTGTTTCTCATGCTTGGGAGGACAAAGAATCTTTTGCTGACGAATTTGTTGATGAACTTCGAAAACTGGGAATAAGCGTATGGTATGACACATCGCAAATACGCTGGGGAGATTCTATGCGTCAGCGTATTGACGATGGGCTCAAAAAATCGAAATTTGGAGTTGTGATTCTCTCTCCAAATTATATTGCGGAAGGGAAATATTGGACAAAAGCAGAATTAGATGGATTGTTTCAGCTGGAGAGCGTAAGGGGGAAAACACTTCTTCCTATTTGGCATGATTTGACGAAAAAGCAAGTAATGGAATTCAGTCCTATTATTGCAAATAAGAAAGCTATGACTACCGCATCTATGACAGCACAAGAGATTGCTGAAGAGTTAGCAAATTTATTGCCTGATTTTAAGAGAGTAGAGGAATCTGAAAATGGACAAGCTGAAAATGGAAACCCCTGACCTGTCTCAAGCCAACATCGAAAAACTTGCCGCCCTGTTCCCCGCCTGCGTGACCGAGGCCCG
>CAJTSZ010000158.1 GCA_910578755.1 uncultured Oscillospiraceae bacterium
TATGGCCTTTGGCATTGCCGGCATGAGCGTTCTGGCAGATTCCCTTTCCGCCATTAAGTACGCCAAGGTAAAATGTATCCGCGATGCAGAAACCGGCCTGATTACTGATTTTGAGGTGGAGGGCGAATACCCAGCCTTTGGCAATGATGACAACCGTGTAGATTCCATTGCCACAGAGCAGGTGGAAGCTTTCTACAACGAACTGAAAAAACACCCCCTCTACCGCGGGGCAGAGCCAACCCTTTCCATTTTAACCATTACCTCCAACGTGATGTACGGCAAAAAAACAGGCTCCACCCCCGACGGCCGCAAAGCCGGTGAAGCCTTTGCCCCTGGGGCCAACCCCATGCACGGCCGGGAGAAAAACGGCGCCCTGGCAGCCTTAAACTCTATGGCTAAGCTTTCTTATTCCTATTGTAAGGACGGCATCTCCAATACCTTCTCCATTATCCCCCAGGCCCTGGGCAAAACCCAAAAGGAGCAGCACGCCAACCTGGTAAGCATACTGGACGGCTACTTTGCCCAAATGGCCCACCATATCAACGTCAACGTCCTAAACCGGGAAACCCTCATGGACGCCTACGAAAACCCGGAAAAATACCCCAACCTTACCATCCGTGTTTCTGGCTATGCAGTAAACTTCCACAAATTAAGCAGGGAACAGCAAAGGGAGGTTATCTCCCGCACCTTCCACCAAAGGGTGTAGGGCCGTTTGGCGCCGGGGCCCCGCAAAAGGCAGGCATAGGGATGCTGCCTCCCCCAAAAAAACGCATAGCAAAGCCCCCGCGGCAATGTACTGCCATGGGGGCAAAAATTATTTTCCGTATTGGAAAATTTTCAGTGCAGCGGGGCGGTTTTCACGTTCCTCGCTGTAGATGTAGAGTGTGTTATTTTCCGTATCCAGGCAGGTATGGGCAAAATACCCGCCGGGGAACGGGTAGGGCTGCCGCAAGCGTTCAAAATCAACACTGGATTCGGCCAGCGTTTTTTGGATGGATTCGGGGTCGGTGGTGCTGTACGCTTTCTTATTGATTTTAAGCTCCAAACCCTCTAAAATAGTACAGAGAATAAAGGACTGTACCGAATCAGCAAAGGGCTCCCAAAGATAAAGGTCGTCCTCTGCGTTGTAATATACAATGGGGTCGGGCTGGGCTAAATCATCCTTTTTGATGGCTGCCAGCCAGCAGCCTTGGTTTTCACTCCAGAATACCAGATGGTCCTTTACAACTTCGCTCCAGCGCTCCCGGGGCAGCGCGCGCAGCTGGGCAAGCTCCTCATAGTCCTCCTCGTTGTGTTCCTCGTACCACTCCAGGTCGGAGGCAATATAGTCGTGGACAAAGGTTAAGTGAGAGTCAAAGGGCTGCGCATCCTGTTCCGGAAGGAACATTTCATCCTGATAAAAGTTTAAGCTGGCATTCCCACAGGCAAGGTAATATTCCCGCAGGGCAGCAGGCAGCTTGCTTCCCACTGCCGCCTCGTAGGAGAGCAGCAGCTCCTCGGGCAAGCCCGTAGCCTCCCCCTTGCCAAACAGGGGCTCCGCCCACCGCACCAGTTCAATGGGGGAGATTTGATAGTGCTTTTCACTCATTTTCCTGTCCTCCTTGCAAAAGCTATAATAATTGCATTATATCATTTCAAGTTGTTTGCTGCAACGGACCGATAAAGTAATCCCTTTTAAGAAAAGTGTCGCTGGACTACAGCTTCAGCGGTTTTCACAAAAATATATTGATAGGATAGGGTATAATAGGCTCCTTAAACCAAAACTTATGGAGGAATATTTATGGAGCGTTTTAAAAAGATTTATCAGCAAGGTACGATTGATGTGATAGAAATTTGGGTTGATACACAAACTGGTGTAAACTATGTTTTTCACAGAAATGGAAATGCGGCAGGTTTTACCCCGCTGCTTGATAAAGATGGAAAACCAGTAGTAAGCCAATAATGCTACAGGGCAGTCATCCTTTGGTGGATGGCTGCCCGATTTGGATGTTTTGACGAACAGTTTGGTGAAATGGCTTGGAGCAACACCAATTTAAAAAGGGAGATTGCCATTATGGAACATGAAATTTTGGGGAAAATCAACTCCTTCCAGTCCATGGGCGCGGTGGACGGCCCAGGGCTGCGGTGCGTCATATTTATGCAGGGCTGCCCTTTGCGCTGCGCCTACTGCCATAACCCCGATACCTGGGATTTTTCCCAGGGAACACAGCATACCCCCCAGGAACTGGTGGAAAAAATCCTCCGGTTTAAGCCCTTTATTGCAAATGGCGGCGGGGTCACCGTTACCGGCGGCGAACCGTTAATGCAGCCGGAATTTGTGGCCCGCCTGTTCCAGCTGCTCCACAGGGAAGGGCTCCATACCGCCCTGGATACCAGCGGCTTTGGGGATTTGGCCAAAGCTGCCCAGGTGCTGGAGCATACCGACCTTGTGCTGGCGGATTTAAAATTCTGTTCCCCCCAGGAGTACCGCCAGTATTGCGGCGGGGAGCTGTCCCAAGCCCTGGCGTTTTTAGAACTGACGGCGCGGAAAAGCATCCCCCTTTGGGTGCGCCATGTGGTGGTCCCCGGCCTTACAGACAGCAGGGAGAACATCCAAAACCTGGCAAGTTTAGCCGCCCGGTACCCTAACCTAAAAAAAATAGAACTGCTGCCTTTCCGCAAGCTTTGTTTGGAAAAATACCAAGCTATGGGCATCCCTTTCCCACTGGAGTATACCCCGGAAATGCCGGAGGCAGCAATGGAGGAGCTAAACCGTATGGTACAAAAAACCTGCGGCTTGTTATAAAAAATAGTTGAGCAGAGGGAAACTATTTTTTTGTGCATGAAGCAGGAAGGGCGAGTAGCCCGAATCTGCTTGCACACCAACTTTTTATTGTGAAACAATAAAAAAATAGTTGAGCAGAGGGAAACTATTTTTTTGTGCATGAAGCAGGAAGGGCGGAACGGGGCGCGAAACACTTGTACAAGACAGAAATTTTGTAAGCGCCCCTTACAAGTTTTTTGGCTCCGCCTGCAAAACTTGGGAAAATTGCTTTATTACAGCCTGTATCTGCTTGCACACCAACTTTTTATTGTGAAACAATAAAAAATAAGGAATAGGGAAGTGGTATTATGATGGACCAACAGTGTATGGACGCAATTATCAAGGTGATTTTAGAATCAAATATGTCGGACCTGGACATCCTAAATGTTGGAATAGAGCCTGTAACGTGTGAGGTAGATGAAAACGGCAGAGAACAGCATACCGTTCATATCAGCCTCTTTGATACCATGTACTGCAAATCATCCTTATCCCAGGCGTGGGTTGCCGGGAACCTCCTTCTGTTTACCGCCTTTGACGGATATTTGGAAAACACATACCACCTTACCGAGGGGGCGTCCTTTAAGGAGCATTATAATCATTTGCCTGAAAACACAGCCATGGAGAGGGTTACAAAAAACTGCTACCGGGTTTTTAAGCTCATCCGGAACGGGATTCAGCACAATTTAAGCAGTGTTCATTATCATTCCGGCAGTTATGGTATCAACTATCATTATCGAAATACCCATTATGGGCTGCAAATCAGCAAAAAAGGCGTCAGCAGTTTGTATACCTTGGTTGTGAATATCCTCCAGGGGGAAATCAGCGGTATGTACGGGAAATACAGAACCCAGGGCCACTATGACGGAATTATGTATATGCTGTACCAAAACATGGAAAACGAAATAACGCAGCTGACGGACGATATTGGGCAGGGACTGCTGCCTGTGCCTGGGGGATTGGCCTTAAGGGCTGCTATCAGGCGTCCTGTGGAGAACCCTAAAATCATAGCGGAGGATGAAAGCTCCATCACCTTCCGCCATTTGGAGCAAAACACAACAGACGATGAAAA
>CAJTSZ010000159.1 GCA_910578755.1 uncultured Oscillospiraceae bacterium
CTTGACGCACTGCTCCATTCCCTTTTCCCTTAATTCCTCCATGGCAAAACAGCGGATGTTGTGGGCTGTTACAATTTCTTCCTCTCCGGGGTCCACACTGCGGCTGCCAATGTAAAACAGGTTTTGGGGCAGCAGCTTGGCTCCTCCCCTGCCAAAGCCCTCAATAAGCTTTGGGCTGCCCAGCCCCAGGCAGGCCGCCAAGGGCATACCGTGGATGTGGTGGGAAGCAGAGGTTTCATTGGTGTTAATATCCGTGTGGGCGTCCACCCAAATCACGGTTAAATCCTCTTTTGGGACAGTGTGGCTTAAGCCTGCCACCGAGCCAATCCCCAAGGCGTGGTCGCCGCCAATAATCAGGGGGAAATTCCCCCTATCTTTAGCTGCCGCTACGGCCTGCTCCAAGTTTTTGCAGGTAATTTGCACCTCCTGAAGGTATTCCAT
Organism: uncultured Oscillospiraceae bacterium; assembly: GCA_910578755.1. Lineage (GTDB taxonomy): Bacteria > Bacillota > Clostridia > Oscillospirales > Ruminococcaceae > Negativibacillus. The sequence goes on from CAJTSZ010000159.1 coordinate 442, forward strand.
GGTGGGGTCCGCCTGCTTTTCCATAACAGGGGGCACCTCCACCTCCTGGCAGGAAACTACCTTGTGGCCCTGGCCCTCTATGCGGGCCACAAGGCCCTCCCGGCAAAAAATTTGGTACGCCTGCTGGGTACCGGGGTTATCGCACCCATAGTACAGGGGCACGCCGATTACTTCTATATTCATTGCTTTTTACCTCAAACATTCATACTGTAACGCCGGCCAAGGCCCAAGGCCCGCCGGATACAAACCATTGTAGCACAAAAGGCGGGGGTTGTGTTGGCCTTTTTGTCTTTTACAGGAAAAAAACTGTGAATTTTTTTCTAATTTCCTCTTTTTCCAACGGGACAGGCCCCACCTACCGCTAAAAAGCCGCTGCAAAGGAAAAAGCAGGCGGCATTTTGCCGCCTGCCCTCTAACTTCACTGTGTTTCCTTTTGTAAGTAATTGGACGCCATAACATATCCCCATAAGTTCATTCGGTTGGTACGGTTAAAATCCGGCTGATATTTGTAAGGGTAAGGGAAAACCAACAGTTGAAACTCCCCCTGTGCAGGGGCGATTTTATCCTCTAATTTGATGTAAAACTGCGGCTCACTGCTTTGGTAATAAAAAATCCGGCCTGTGGTAATGCCCCCATCTTTCCCAAAAGAAACGGGCACAGCGGCATAGGTTATAGGCAACGTCAGGCTTTTGGAGCCATACTCCCCAAAGATCGGCTTTCCATAATCGTTGCTCATATCGTGGTAAAGGTGGAAACCCTCCAGCGGCATTGCCCAATGGGGAATGTTGTACCCGCCGTGCTCCTGCTTTTGGTCGCAGCCATAGACATGGAGTTTGCTCATAGGTTTCCAGCGGTCGGGGACAGCTTCCACCCTGCTGCCCTGGGGCGCAGGCAGCTGTTCCCCACCGGGGTAGTTTACCTGAAACCGGCGCACAAAAAGATAATCTTTGTCCACAAACAAAAAAGCGTATTCATTTTTGGTATATTTTATATTTTTCAGTTGAATTTTGTTTCTTTCCACAAAATTTCGGTTCTCCAGCTCCTTCTGCGGCTTCTTGGCTAAATAGTACACTGCTGTTTCCCTGCCGTTTACCACAAAGGGCGCCGGCGCAAAGTTTTCCAGTAAATACATCGCCATGCCCCGCCCTGGCGATGGGGAATAGCACACATCCATTTCAAAGCTGCACTGGGGTTCCTGGGTCGTTACTTCCGAAAAGTTTTCTTCCTTTGTGCCCCGCAGCCACACAAAACAGCCTATTTGCATGGTTTCATCTTCCCTTTTTCAATTTATTTTCTGCTCTCCCCACCCTGGCGCCCCACCTATTATTAGCATATTCTGCCATAGGCCCGCCTGGTGGGAAAGGCAAGCGGAAGGATAACCCAAACCACGCCCTGGAATGCGTGGTTTGGGTTAAGGTTAAATTACATCATGGGAAAGGATTTCAAATTCAATGGGGTCGGCAAGGGTTTCCAGCTCGGCAATCAAGTCCAGGCCCATATAGTCCTGCTCCTTGCCGTCCTCGTTCCCGGTGAGGCGGAGCCCCAGGAAAATGTTGTAGTACCGGGTAATTTCCGGGCTGTCCAACTCCTGCCATTCCTCCAGCCACTCCTTGCCGTTGTGGTGTTTGTGGCGCAGGCGGCCCTCCTTCACATGGTAGGCAGAGCCCCTTGTGTCCCGGTAGATGTAGCCGTAGGACACGTCCCCCACATAATAGTTGCCGGTGAGGTAACGGATATCCGGGAAGGAATCCACCTCGGACATCAGGTCCTCACTGTTGGGGTCCAAATAGCTGCGCCAAAGGATTTCCTCCGCCAGGGCAAGCATTTCGTTCCAGCGGGCGGCAAGGGCCTGGTACTCCTCCTGGGTAATGCCATCGTCCAGGCAGATGCGGGGCTTCATTTTGTCTTCCCAGGTGATATATGTATTTTCCGTATTTTCCTTTTCAAAAATAATTTGGTGCGGGCGGTTGCCAGCTTTTTTTCCTTGAAAATGCTCAAAAAAACTCACAATACCATGCCTCCTTGTTTATTTAAAATTTTAGTTTTATTCCCAATAGCCCTTGCTGCAAAGGTCCTAACTTTCGGCGGGGGTACTCACCCCAAACCCTGCCCCATTTTGGAAGCAGCACCTACTTGGGTCATTGAAATACAATAACCATTTTGTGGTTATTATAAAACAGCCCCCGCCAAAACAACCTTTTAGCGGAGACTTGCTGCAAGCGCCCTCCCAGCTATTTGGGAGGGCGCTTTTATTTTTGCTGAACTGCTTATTCTGCGTAAGCAACAACTTCAATTTCTACCAAGGCGTCTTTTGGCAGCTTTGCTACCTGGAAGGCAGCGCGGGCTGGGCAGTCCTGGGTGAAAAATTCTGCGTAAACGCCGTTCATATCTGCAAAATCGCCCATATTCTGGAGGAATACGGTGGTTTTTACAACATCCTTCATGGAAAGGCCGGCAGCTTCCAAAATGCTTTGTACATTTTTAAGGGACTGGCGGGTTTGGTCTTTAATGTCATTGCTTGGGAAAGCGCCTGTTGCAGGGTCCAGCGGGAGCTGGCCGGAAACATAAACAAAATTGCCTGCTTTTACTGCTTGGGAGTATGGGCCAATAGCGCCTGGTGCTTTTTCTGTTGCGATAATTGTTTTCATGGTAATACACTTTCCTTCTCTTTAAAATATTCCAAAGCGGCTGCCTGGGTCATAAAATAAAAAGGACAGTCCCTAAGCTTTGGGGGTTATTTCCCTAACATCATTTTAGCACATTTGTACACGTCTCCGCAACCCATGGTAATGACTAAATCCCCAGGCTGGGCCTTGCTCATAACATAATCTGCCATTTCCTCAAAAGTGGGGAACCAAACGCAGCCGGGTATTTTCTCCGCTAAATCCTTGGCGTAAATATTGTAGGTGTTTTTCTCCCTGCTGCCCATAATTTCGGAAAGGACAACATGGTCCGCAATGGAAAGGACGCGGGCAAAGTCCTCCAAAAGCATGGCTGTGCGGGAGTAGGTAAAGGGCTGATGTACCGCCCATACCTGTTTAAAGCCCATTTCTCTTGCAGCCAGCAGGGTAGCTTCCACTTCCGCCGGGTGGTGGGCATAGTCGTCGGCAATGGTGACGCCGTTTTTTGTGCCTAAAATTTCAAAGCGGCGGGCTGCCCCCTTAAAGCTGTCGGCTGCGGCAATGGCCTGCCGGGCCGGCGCCCCTACC
>CAJTSZ010000160.1 GCA_910578755.1 uncultured Oscillospiraceae bacterium
CATAAGGGCAAAGGCGCCAATGTGGGGGTCTTTTAAAATTTCCAGCTTGCGTTCCCTGCTTTGGTGAGAACTGAGGGCATCCACTGTGTCACAAAAGCCATCTAAATGGATGCCACCTGTAATAAGCAGGGGCAAAGCGACACACACAGCAGCCCGCAAACTGTCCCCAAAACCCCAAAAGGCGGCCGCCTGAAGCCAAAGCCACACAGCCCCGCCCACAAAAATACCAATCAGCGGGAAAAAGCAAAAGGCATACTTCATGTTTTTTTCATTCCACTCCACTTGGGGGACAGGCAAACGGGAGTACATGGAAAATGCCACAGAAAAGGACTGAAGCAGGGTTTTCATACGGTTTCCCCCTTTATTGTAACAGGGATTCCGCAAACCACCTCCACCACTTGGCTGGCCATGGAAGCAAGGCCCGCGTTTATTTCCCCTAAAATTTGAATATATTCTTTTATAGAAGGGTCATACTTCACACCGTCAGAAAAAACCAGGTTGGAAACAAAAACCACATGCTCCGCCCGGCAGCACAAAGTTTGGGCCCCCATCAAAATTTCTTTTGCAGCCTGCTGAGGGCCAGCACCCTTTGGGCTGTAAATTTCGTTGGCCGTTAAGTTGGAAATACACTCCACTAAAACGACAGCTTTGGGCGGAAGCACAACGTCCTTTAATCCCACAGGGCATTCCACAGTTTGAAAGCCCTTGCCTGCCCGCATATTGCGGTGGCGCTGGATGCGCTGGCGGCTTTCTTCATCAAAACATTCCATGGTGGCCACATAGACCCTGTTTTCTCCGGGAAATTGCAGCACCCGATCCTCGGCATACTGGGATTTTCCGCTGGCTGCCCCTCCCAGCACCAAAAGCACCACAAAATACCTCCTTCTCTACGCTTATTGCAGCGGCTTATATTCTTCAATTTCTATTTGGGAAAAGGTGCTCATATTAGTATAAACTGCTGCCGCCATTTCCAGCAGGGGCATCATAGCTACTGCACCAGTACCTTCTCCAAGGCACATTTGCCCATGAATTACCGGCTGAAGGCCCAAAGCCTCCATCATCATTTGGCCCGCTGGCTCCTTGGAAACGTGGGAGGCCAAAAGGTAATTTTGAACTGTAGGGCACAGCTTTACCGCCACAAGGGCCGCCACAGCGGAAATAAAACCGTCAATAAGGACAGGCAGGCCCGCCGCCGCGCCGCCTAAAAAGGTACCTGCCATAGCGGCAATATCCAACCCGCCAACCTTGGAAAGGACATCTATGGGGTCCTGGGGATTTGGCTTAAGGGCTGCAAGGGCTGTTTCTATTACGGCTACCTTGCGGCGCAGGCCCGCAGTATCCAGCCCGGCTCCCCTGCCTGTTACCATTGTTGCCGGCTGGCCCAAAAGGGCCGCTGCTACCGCGCTGCTGGTTGTGGTATTGCCGATACCCATCTCCCCTGTTGCAGCAAGGCCCACGCCCTGCTTTTTGGCGGCGTAAGCCATTTCAATCCCTATTTCTAAAGCCTTCATTGCTTCTTCCCGGGACATAGCTGGCCCCTTTGCAAAGTTTTTTGTACCATGGCAAATATTTTTATGTACCAGCCCCTGCACCTGGGAAAGATCCTGGGCTACGCCCACATCTACTGGTACAACCTGCGCCCCCGCCACCTTTGCCATTTGGCAAACACTGGTAGCTCCAATGGTAAGGTTTTTTGTCACTACTGCTGTAACGTCCTGGGAGGTTTGGGTAACGCCTTCCTCCACCACGCCGTTATCGGCACAGTAAACCAGCACCTGCTTTTTTTCAAGGTCTATTTTGGGGCTGCCAGTAATGCCAGCAATGCGCACCAAGGCCGGCTCCAGCAGGCCCAAGCTGTCCAGCGGCTTTGCAATACTGCTCCACCGTTTTTTTGCCTGCTCCATAGCCTCCTGGTTCAGGGGCTTTATTTTTTTTATAGTTTCTTCCAACAAGGTCATTGTTGTTCCCTCTCTCTTTTGTAGTTGCGGCAGTGGTTTAAAAAGCGCTGGGCCATTGCCGGGTTGGAGTAAAAATAAAAATGAGGATACCCGGCAAACAGTCTGCCCTGGCTTACCATGCAGGGCCAGCTTTTTCCCTGCCCATGCTTTTGGCTTTGGCAGGAAGCGCCGGGACAAGTCGTGTCCCAATAATGGAATTCATGAACCGGCGCGCAGCCCCCCTTTGGAAGAAGGAGGGTATCCTCCCCGGCGGTAAGGCTGGCATAGCCAAACCGCTGCAGGCGGCCGGTGGGAAAGCTTGTCCCCTCTACTGCACCCACCATAGGGTATTCTGCCCCGTCCTGCCCGGTCAACTGCTGGTGCAGGTACATAAAGCCCCCGCACTCGCCAAAGCAGGGCATCCCCTGGCTGATTGCCTGGGCCAGCTGCTGGCGGAAGCTGCTGTTTGCAGAAAGCTCCCTGGCGTACAGCTCCGGGTAGCCGCCGCCAATATATACGCCGTCCAGGTTCAGGGGCAGCGCCTTATCCTCCAAGGGGCTGAAGGGTACCAACTGGGCCCCCAACTCCCCTAAAAGGCTTAAAGTATCTTGGTAATAAAAACAGAAGGCCTTATCCATAGCCACGCCCAAACGCACCGGCTCCCCTTTTTGTGGAAGAGCAGGCGGTGTAAAAGCAAAGGGCGGCGCCTGGGCGGCCAAATCCATAATTTTAGAAAGGTCTATGGTTTTTTCAGCCTGGGCGGCCATTTTTTCCAATGTTTCTTTTAGGTTGGAAATTTCGGCGGCGGTCACCAGCCCTAGGTGACGGCTTTTTAGGGCAAATTCCGGGTTATGGGGCAGGTAGCCCACCACCGGCAATTCCAGCTGCTCCTCTATTACAGCCTTGAGCCTTGGGTATACCATGGAGGAAACCTGGTTTAAAAGCACCGCCTTTATTTGGCTTTGGGGCTGGTATTCCAAAAAGCCCTTAACCTGCGCCGCAATGGAAAGGGACATCCCCCTGGCATTCACCACCAGCACCACAGGTGTTTTTGTGGCCTTTGCCAAATGGTAGGCGCTGGCAGTAAGGGTATTGCCGCCCAAGCCGTCATAGTAACCCATAACCCCTTCCAGCACGGCAAGGGCGCTGTTTTGGGCGTTTTTATAAAGCAGGTAGTTTACCATGTTTTCATCGGTAAAAAACAAATCCAAATTGCGGCAGGGCGCGCCAATGACCCTGCTGTGAAAAAGAGGGTCGATATAATCCGGCCCGCATTTAAAGGCTGCCACTGGTATTTTTTTGTTGACCAGCAGCTGTAAAAGGCTGCAAACCACTGTGGTTTTCCCGCTGGAACTGCTGGGGGCGGCAAAAAGCACCCGGTTCATTTTAGCTTCCACTGGCACCGCCCCCTTTGCCGGAAATGATGTAAACCGGGTTTTGGCCCATCATCATGTGGTACTTCCCCACATTTTTTGCCTTAGCCACAGAAAGCTGAACAATTTCTGTTTCCACAAGGGACAGCTCCTCCAGGGCCTTTACCGCCTGGCAAACTGTTTCCAGGGTAATGGCGTTGATGACAAACCGGGCCGCTGGGTTCTTTTGCAGGCATAACGCC
>CAJTSZ010000161.1 GCA_910578755.1 uncultured Oscillospiraceae bacterium
CGTCCACGGTGATAGTGCCCTTTTGCGGCTGATAAAAGCCCATAAGCAGGTCAAAAATGGTGGTTTTGCCCGCGCCGCTGGAGCCCACAATTCCCAGCCATTGATTGGGGTAAATAGAGAGGTTTAAAGCTTTTAAAATGTCGCCCCGCCCCTCGTTGTAAGCAAAGGTAATATCAGAAAAGCGGATTTCTTCGTTAAAATGAAAATCCTTATGGCTGTCCTGTGGGATTTCCATGGTTAAAATCTCAAAAAGCTTATGGTATTCGCCTAATTTTTCCTTAAAATTATAGTTGGTATTCATAAACTTTTGGGCAATACCGAGGAATTTCGTAGTATAATTTAAAATAAGCACCAAACTGCCCAAGGTAAGGCTATTCCATATAATTAAAAAAGCAGATACGCCAAAGGACAGCCCGGTGAAAATGGCGTTGGAAAAATCGTTGACCCAAATTCCGGATAAATTATCCAATAAAGCTACCTTGCCCCAAATGGAAACGCTTTTTTCGTTAACCTTTTCCAGCTTTTCCACCTGGTTTTCTTCCAAATTCATAGCTTTAATCACCTTGATGCCCCGGAAGGTATCGCTGATGATTTGGTTCATTAAGGCATTGTTGGAAATAATTTGCTTTGTCATTTCCTGAACCTTGTTGGCAAAATGGTTGCTGGGGAAGTAGGCAATGGGAAAGTACAGCAAAAGCAGCAGGGCAATGCTCCAGTGCAGGTTGAACAGATAGCAAAAAATTACAATACCACAAATGCCGGTGGCAATCAGCTGGGGAATATCAATCATCCAAAAAACAATGTACTGCATACTTTCGGTGCGGCAGTGGGCAGCCAGCTCCGAGGAGTTTTTTCCGTCAAAGTAAGAAACCGCCTGGCAAACAATGTTCCGGAAACCCTTGACTGCTAAATTCTGCCCCATTTTGCGGCAGATAATTGCCAAATGGTAACGATAATAGGCAGAAATAACGGTTACAATAAGTGGAATTAAACAAAAAAAGAAGATATAAAGCAGCACCTTGTCGGCCTGCTTGTTGGGGATGAAATCGTCAATGACGCGCTGCATTAAAACGCTGGGAACCAGGGAAAACAGCTGAATTGCCAAAAACATAACCATGGAAACGGCGGCATACCGCCAAAACCCTGGTAAAGACTGAATCACCTGTTTCCGGACCGCTTTTTCGGTGTTCTGCATCTTACTAACCTCCCAATTTTTAAAATATCATGCTTGAATTATAGAAAGGGCTGCATTAGCAGCCCTTTATGTTGGTTTTCTCTGCTGGTTTACCAATTAAAAATATGGGCACACACCTTTTTGCTGGGCTTCAGGTTCCCTGACTGTACCAATTTCGCAATTTGTACATTCGTATATTTTTATTGTATATTGCTCGCAGATTTTGTCTTTGTGGTCAGAGGCAGTGCTGGCAGTGCATTCAGTATAGTCAATAACAGCCCAGGGACTGTAGTGAATATAGGAAAGCACCACTTCCCCTTTTTCACACAGTTTGCACACGCCAAGGGATTCATAGGGAAGTTCTTGTGGGGCAGGCTGGGGCTGTACTGCACCAGCAGCGGAAGTTGTTATTGCCAGTACCAGGGTTGTGCCAATCAGTGCCTTTAACATAATAATTCTCCTTTCTGCAATAAAACAAAAAATTCGACATTTATATAATACCCATTTCTGTAAAAATCAAGTGACAATCCATGTACACAGTTGCGTGTGTGGATTGCCACTTGACAAAGGGGAAATCAGGATTTCGCTGATAAGTTATGCTAATGGCGCAATCTCTGTAATAGAACTAACTGTTGCTTCCCACATAACAGGTGATTGGTAGACATAAATTGCAGATAGCTTAGAGAATGTGACTTTACACTGCACTAAATCACTTGTTGTAAACATTGATAAGATGTCTTCTGTTGTTAAACCGCCTTCCAAATGGATGCTGCCCTCTGCAAAATTGCCTATCTTTATGCGCACTGTGTCAGCAGCGGCTATATAGTTTGTGCGCCTGCTCTGTATCACTTTCGGCTGCTGCAATCCACCGTCCATGTCAATCAATGGGAAGTCCCCCATGGCCCCTGGGTAAGGGAAAAAGAACAGATCCCCAACCCTGGAGCCTTCCGCATAAACTTCGCCTGTAAGCCAATCAACCTCTGCCAACTGCAAAATACCGCACAATTCCACCTGGGAATACATTGCCTTTTGGTGAGGGGGCTCACTGTCGTCCGGTTGGTTGCTTTGGGCTGTTTCCAGGTAAAATGTTTCTCCCTGGTATCCCTGCTCCAAAACCTTCCAGTCTTCGGGCTCTACGGAAATAAAAGAACCGATGTGCAGCCCGTATTCATCCTCCGTGTAATATAGACGTTCCTCCAAAAGCTCCGGGTTGGCCAAATAGGCGGCGCCTTCTGGAACGGCACGGTTGTCTGCAAAATAGCCTGTGGTGGCGCGTGCCACAATGTGGTCCTGCCATTTAATTTCAAGTTGAGGCAAACCCCCTGTGGAAGGGTATGTTTTAATGTCCATGCTTCGTCCTAAGCTGAAAATATACGTTTCTGCCAAAGGGAGGCCTATGGCCTGTTCCTTGCCTTGGCAGCCTGCCAATAATATGCACAGAAAAAGGCAAACAACTTGCCGCAATCGCACTACTTTATTTTGCAGCCCAACCATTTTTAATACCTGACATGTCCTTGAGTAATTCCTCGTATGATAAAGTCCTAACACCTACACCGCAAGCATCATCCCAATTAGCTTCATAAATTTTGACTGTATCAGACATTGTGGACAAAATTATAAAAGAATGATCATATCCCGCCTTTCTTGTGTAGCGAATATGAGCTCCACGTCCAGCTTTTATTAAGTATGACTTCAGAGTAGCAAGTGAGGGGTTTTTCAATCCTCCTATTGAGTTTGATGCAACACATTTCTGACCTGTATACTCATAGAATACAAAATTGGCAAAAGCCATACATTGTATAGATTGGTCAAAATTAATGCAATTACATTTAGGGTTATTGGGATTGGTATAGTCACAGTATTTGTGATGACAAGTACACGGTTCACCTGATTTAGTGAAATAGCTGCCAACAGGATAAGTTTTCAAAGGCAATGTAGGTGCGTCTGAGTCAGCTTTTCCCTTTTTATAGACAGTGTTTTTGTACCAATCTGTTGAAATATATGCTTCATAAGCGTCATCAGGATTTAGATTTCGAGTGTCTTGTTCAGCTATCGCTGAAAGGCTCATAGATAACAGCATTATTGTAGCTATTGCAAAAGTAAAAATTCTTTTTTTCATGGATTTTCCTCCAATCCTATTTTTTCATCTTTTCTTTACAGTGCCTTTTTATTTTCCGGAGCTCCTTGTATATATAATAATATCCATTTCTGTAAAAATCAAGTGACAATCCATGCACGCACTTGTGTGCGTGGATTGTCACTTGACAAAGGGGAAAAATGTAATCTAAAATAAAAGCACCGCGGAAAAAAATGAGAAAGAAGGTTAAATTTATGAAAATTAAAACAATTTCCCTATTTTTAGCGCTGGCCCT
>CAJTSZ010000162.1 GCA_910578755.1 uncultured Oscillospiraceae bacterium
AACAAACTGCTAATATGGCCATCTGTCCATGCGTAGCATGGGGCCATATTGCAATAGTATGTTGCACAAACACCGGTTGCCGCCTTTTATTGAGTGGCAGGAGCAAATAACGGATATCCGTAAGGCGGAGCCCTCGGCGTTTTTCTTTCCCTATTCTTTTGACGCCAAAAGAATAGGGCCCAGGGTACGGGGCTGGGTAAGCCCTGAAAAGGCCGCAGGTCTGGGCTGGAAGCCCAGTAGCAGCGAAAAGAAAGGGGGGCCCCGGCCGGGGAGGCCATACGCAGGGTGCGGGGCTGGGTAAGCCCCGAAAAGGCGCAGGTCTGGGCCGCGCAGCAGCCCGCTGCAAGGTTTGGGGCTGGTTACTTCAGCAGCTTTACTTCACATTCCAGGGAAAATCCGGTTTTTGCCAAAACCTCTTCCTGCACCTGGGCAATCAGGTGCAAAACGTCCTTACAGGTGGCGTTTTGGTCGTTTACAATAAAGCCCGCATGTTTTGGGCTGACACAGGCCCCTCCCACCCGGCGGCCCTTTAATCCGCATTGGTCAATTAACGCGGAAGCAAAGGCGCCATCCGGCCGTTTAAAGGTACTGCCTGCGCTGGGATATTCCAAGGGCTGTTTTGTCCGCCGGCGGTCCATATAATCGTTCATACGGCGGCGGATTTCCTCCTTTTCCCCCAAAGAGAGGGCAAACACCGCCCCTGTGATACAAAAGTTTTTTTCCATGTATATGCTGCGGCGGTAGCTTAGGGCCAGCTCCTCCTTGGAAAAGGCACCGGCCTTTCCATTATGGTCCAAATGTTCCGCCCAAAGGATAACATCCTTTATTTCCCCGCCATAGGCCCCGGCATTCATGTAAACGGCGCCGCCCACAGCGCCTGGTATGCCGTAAGCAAACTCCAGGCCGGTGAGGCTGTGCTTTAGGGCAAAGCGGCACAAGGATGCCAGCTTGACCCCCGCGGTACAAAATACCCTGTTATGCTCCAGCAAAACAGGTTCTTCCCCAAAGTGAGGGTTGGCAAGGCAAATAACCGCCCCTTCCACCCCTTGGTCCGCCGCCAGCAGGTTGGAGCCATTTCCTATAAAATGGACGGGGATTTTATGCTGCCCCGCAATTTTTATTACTTCCGCCAGCTGCTCCTTATTTTTGGGGAGGATTAGCAGCTGGGCAGGCCCTCCAATACGGAAGGTGGTATAGCCTGCCATAGCTTCCTCTGCCCGGCAGGGGCAGCCTGCCTTTTGGCACCATGAGAGTAACGGTTGTATATTTGCCATAAATTCCTCCTTTTTCCCCAGCAGTACAGCGGGAAAGTAATTCAAGGGGCCTTATTTTTCGCCGGGATAGGCTTTGAGTTCTTCATCCGGGGTTTTGGATTGCACAACGGCCAAAAAGCGGGAGTAGCCTGCATTGAGCACCAGCTCTTCAGGAAAATCCACCGCTTCCAAAATGGGAATGGCTTGGTCAAACCGGCCAATGTTGGGGGCAAAATGGGAATCGGTATTGACCACCACAGGCACGCCATATTTTTTGCACAGAGCCGCAATGGTTTTGCAGTTTTCCTTCGCGCCCGGCCGGGAAAGCACAGAGCTGTTGTTAATTTCCACAATTTTGCCGTATTCCTTAAAGACGGGGATTACTTTTTCATAATCAAAGGCGTAGCGTTGGTCGCCGGAATGGCCAATCACATCCACATGGGGGTTTTGGGCCACTTGAAGCCAGGCGTTGGTGGCTTCCTCGTAGGAAAGGTCGCCGCAGCAGGGCTTGTGCATGGAGGCGATGACCCAATCCAAAGAGGCCAGGGTTTTTTCCTCAATATCCAGGTTGCCCTGGCTGTCCACAATGTTGACCTCTGCCCCGTGGAGAATAATAAGCCCATCAAAAAAGGTGGGCACCTCCCGGTTGCTGCGAATATTCCAAATATGGGGCGCGTCGGGAATGGTTGGGCCGTGCTCTGTAATGGCCATAAATTTTAGGCCGGCAGCTTTGGCGGCGGCAATGTTTTCCAAAACCGTGCTGTAGGCGTGGCTGCAGGCCATGCTGTGTATATGAGTGTCCGCAATTAGTTTCATTAGCAAAGGCCCTCCCCTTTATTTTATGTACTGTTTCCTTTTATTTTGCCTGTTTATTCTGCCAAGGTATTGCCGGACTGGGAAATCATCCCCAAGTTTTCCAGCAGCTCCTGGGCTGCGTTATAGCCCAGCTTTTTCTGGCGGTTGTTCATTGCTGCTACTTCAATAATAACAGCCAAATTGCGCCCCGGCTTTACGGGGATGGTAACAGAAGGGATATCCAGCCCCAAAATGTTGATGTATTCGCTTTCTATTCCCATACGGTCGTACACCTTGCTTTGGTTCCAGGTTTCCAGCTGGACCACAATATCCAGCTTTTCGCTTACTTTGACAGCGCCCATGCCAAAAATACGGCGGGCGTTAATAATGCCTACGCCCCGCAGCTCCATAAAATGGCGGATATTATCCGGGGAAGTGCCCACCAGGGTTCTATCGGAAACACGGCGGATTTCAACAGCGTCATCGGCTATAATACGGTGGCCGCGCTTAATGAGCTCTATGGCTGTTTCGCTTTTGCCCACGCCGCTTTCCCCCATAAGCAAAATACCTTCGCCGTAAACCTCCACTAAAACGCCGTGGCGGGTAATGCGGGGGGCCAGTTCCACGTTTAAAATGGAAATGAGGCTGGAAATCAGCTCCGATGTGCTCAGTTTTGTCCGCAGCAGGGCCACACCCTTTTCCTTTGCCGCTTGGAACATACATTCCGGCACTTCCTTATTGTTGGTAATTAAAACAGCAGGCATGCTGTGGGTAAAAAATTCTTCAATGGTAGCCTTGAGCCGTTCCGGAGGAAGGCTTTCCATGAAAGCAAACTCGCTTAAGCCAAACAGCTGGAGGCGGTCCTCGTCAAAACCGCCGTAAAAGCCGCCCAGCTGCAAACCGGGGCGATTTAACTCGTTGGTGGTAATGAGGATTTCCTTGGCATCCTTGGGCAAGTGCATTATTTCCAGTTTAATATCCTTTATCAGTTTTTCTAATGTAATGCTGTAGCTTGTTTTTTCCATGCTCTATTCTCCATTTCTGTCTTTTGTTCCTTACCCTGTTTCTTTTTGGGTGCCCTTTTTAAGGGTGCCCCCCGCAGGCCATGTTTTGGGGAGGCATTGGCTGCCTTCAAAACCATTGGCACAGGCTTGGAAGCAGCGCACACTGGGACATTGGAAATATAATAACCGCTATGCAGTTGTTATACCATGAACACAGCGTGTGAATGGTATAATTGGCGACTTCGCCGGTTGCAACAGCTGGCAACGCCAGCGGGGGCGAGGCGAACGCCACTTGAAATATAATAACCGCTTTGCGGTTATTATACCATGAACACAGCGTGTGAATGGTATAATTGGCCATGGGGCGCAGTGAGCAAAGCGAACGGTTCGCCCCGGCCATTTTAAAATATAATAACCGCTATGCGGTTATTATACCATGAACACAGCGTGTGAATGGTATAATTGGCGACTTCGCC
>CAJTSZ010000163.1 GCA_910578755.1 uncultured Oscillospiraceae bacterium
GGATGGCTGCGGCGGCGCCACCGGCTCCTCCAAATCCCACAGCGTGGAATCCTTAACCTCCTGCGGCGCCGAGGTGCAAAAGGGCAATCCGCCGGAAGAGCGCAAAATTCAGCGGCTGTTCCGCAACGGCGAAGCTACCCGTATGATTAAACGCTGCAACGACTTTGGCGCAGGCGGCGTTTCCGTAGCCATTGGCGAACTGGCCGACGGTTTAGAAATTAACCTGGACCTGGTACCTAAAAAGTACGACGGGCTGGACGGCACCGAGCTTGCCATCAGCGAATCCCAGGAGCGCATGGCGGTTGTCGTAGCCGCCGGGGATGTGGACCGCTTTATGAAGCTGGCCGATAAAGAAAACCTGCTTTGCACCCCTGTGGCTGTTGTAACCGAGGCTCCCCGCCTTGTAATGCACTGGCGGGAAAAGAAAATTGTAGATTTATCCCGCGCCTTCTTAAACTCCAACGGCGCCTTAAAGTTTACAAATGTTTCCGTTGCCGCCCCTGTGGCAAGAACCTGCCAAGGCTCTGGCAGCGCCACCATGGAGCAGCGGTTTACAAACCTCCTTTCCTCCTTAAACGTATGCTCCCAAAAGGGCCTGAGCGAACGGTTCGATTCCACCATCGGTTCCGGCACCATACTTATGCCCCATGGCGGCAAAAACCAGCTTACCCCAAGCCAGGTTATGGCTGCTAAAATCTCTTTGGAAAAAGGGAATACCAACACCTGCTCCTTAATGTCCTGGGGCTTTGACCCCCGTCTTTCCTCCTACAGCCCTTTCCACGGCGCTATGTGCGCTGTGGTGGAAAGCGTGGCAAAAATTATTGCCGCAGGCGGCAGCCGCAGCAAATGCTGGCTTTCCTTCCAGGAATACTTTGAAAAAGTGGGTACCGACCCCCAAAAATGGGGCAAGCCCTTTGCCGCCCTTTTAGGCGGCCTAAAGGCTCAGCTGGAGCTGGGCGTGGGCGCCATTGGCGGCAAGGACTCCATGTCCGGCAGCTTTGAGGACCTCCACGTTCCCCCCACCTTAATTTCCTTTGCAGCAGCAGTTGCGAACATTAACAACATTGTTTCCAATGAATTTAAGGCCCCCGGCCACCATGTATACCTGCTGCTGCCGGAATACGACGCCAACGGCCTGCCCAACTTCCAAAGCGTCCGCAAAGTGTTCGATGAAATGGAACAGCTTATCCGGGAAGGCAAGCTCCTTTCCGCCTACACTCTGGGCACTGGCGGCGTAGGGGCGGCTGTATGCAAAATGGGCTTTGGCAACGGCATCGGCTTTTGCTTCCAGCACGTACCCGGCAAGGCCCTGTTCCACCCGGTATATGGCGGCTTCCTGTTTGAAACTGCCCAGCCGTTGGAAACCTCTGCCACCCTTTTAGGCACCACCACCCAGCAGTACACCTTGGAAATTTCCGGTGAAACACTGGATATGAACCAGCTGCAAGAAGCATGGGAAGGAAAGCTGGAACCGGTTTACCCAAGAAAATCCAAGGTGGAAAGCACCTCCCCTGTCCCCGCCTTCTCCCATACTGCTGCCAATATTCTCCGGGCGCCCTCCAAATTGGCCGTGCCCTCTGTCCTCATCCCTGTATTCCCGGGCACCAACTGCGAGTATGATACCGCCCGCGCCTTTGAACGGGCCGGCGCCAAGGCCAACATTGTGGTTATCCGCAACCAAAACAGCCAGCAGATTAAAGAATCTGTAGAGGCTGTGAAAAAGCTGATTGAACAGACCAACATTATTGCCCTGCCAGGCGGCTTCAGCGGCGGCGACGAACCGGACGGTTCCGCCAAATTCATTGTTTCCTTCTTCCGCAACCCCCAAATTTCCGAAGCGGTTATGGAATTCTTAAACCACCGGGACGGCCTCATGTGCGGTATTTGCAATGGGTTCCAGGCACTGGTGAAGCTGGGCCTTGTGCCCTACGGCGAAATCCGCCAGCCCAACGCCAATTCCCCAACCCTTACCTATAACCTAATTAACCGCCACCAGTCCTCCCTGGTGCGCACACGCATTGCCTCCAATAAGTCCCCGTGGTTAATGCACAATATTGTTGGCGATATTCATACCATTGCCATTTCCCACGGCGAAGGCCGCTTTGTTATCAGCGACGAACTGCTGCAGCAGCTGGTAGATAACGGCCAAATTGCCACCCAGTATGTGGATAACAACGGCAACCCCACCTTGGATTACCGCTTTAACCCCAACGGCTCCACCTGTGCCATTGAGGGCATTACCTCCGCAGACGGCCGTGTATTTGGTAAAATGGGCCACAGCGAACGGTACGACGGTTCCCTGTACCGCAACGTAGACGGCAACAAAGACCAAAAAATGTTCCAGGGCGCTGTGGATTACTTCCGCGGGTAATACAAAAACAGCCGGTGCAAAAGCAACGGCTGTTTTTTTGGGGCTACTCACCACACCCTCTTTGGGGAAGCCCTTTGGAGGTACCACTACCTCCAAAAGAAATGGGGGAAAGAAACCGTTATTTATCGGCTACCCCCGCCAAATAGGCCACGGTTAGCTGCACCTAAAAGTGTATTTATTTCCACGGGCCGCAGACAAACCGTATGGCTATGGAAAGCAGAACACTTTTTTGTAAGTGAACTTGCAATAACTTTCTTCTGCTTGCCAGACGGTGTGAGGATATACCCCTGGCAAAATATAGGTTACTTTTCCCTTGTTTTATTATACTATAAGTATTAAATCTACCTAAAATACAAATTTTCCCCTATTTCCACACTGCTTTGTGAATTGGCGGTTGCAGCTGCGGCTCAGCTGTGTTAAACTGAGCACAACAACTTAGAACCTGTATTCATAGCCAGGAGGCGGAAGGAAATGGAAATTTGCATCAGAAATGCAAGGCTGGAAGACTACCAGGCCGTAGAAACAATTATGAACCAGGTGCAGCAGCTGCACATTCATTGGCGGCCGGATATTTACAAATACAGCGAGCCTGTGCTGCCCTTGGGCATATACCAACAGGCTGTTGAAGCCGGCACCTTTTTTGTGGCCGAATATAACGGAATGGCGGCAGGTATTTTGTTCATTATACTTCGTCACATTGAAAGCCCAAACCAGGTAACAAGGGATGTGCTTTTTGTTGATTCCATGGCAGTGGACGAAAAATACCGTGGAAAGGGCATTGGCCACGCCTTTTTCGACTTTTTACAGGATTTAAAAAAGCAAAAGGGGTATGACGCCATTGAATTACAGGTGAACGCAAAGAACACGGCCGCCTACAAAATGTACTGCAATTATGGCTTTACCAGCAAATCCATCCATATGGAACTGCTGTAAAAACACCACCGGGATTATTCCGGTGGTGTTTTACTGTGGAAGTAAGAATCTGTATTCACAGGCATTGAGCACCGTCTGTTCGGTTTTTTTACTGCCCTGCCGCGTTAAAAAATCTTGAAATACACCAAGTATTCCTGCA
>CAJTSZ010000164.1 GCA_910578755.1 uncultured Oscillospiraceae bacterium
CTTATGGGGGGATTTCATCTTTTGGGTGAAATCCCCCTTGACAAATGTTCTCTTGATTTTAAGTGGTGTGTAAACAGTGGCGGGATATAACATATTATTGCGGGTTGTGTATTGAACGGGCATCTATATATCAGGCAAGGGCCTAGAGGTGTTTTGCGCTTTAGAACAAATGCCCGCACCTGGGGCGGATTGCCAAAAGGAATTAACCGGAAGATTGGTTCCTTTTTTGCTTTTCCGGGGTTGTTGCCCCCTCAAATTTTGCAGATGGGCTTGTTTTTTTCAAGTCCAGTCGAATAAAAGGATTAGAAGACTGTTGAGGAATTCCGCATGATATTTGAAGGAGGAATATATTATGTCCATGACTGTAGGTTATAAGCCTTACACAGGTGTAATCAATACAAACAGTGCGCAATACAAACGTGCGAAAGCAATGTATGATGAAGGACATTCCAACGGAGAAGAAACGAAATCTGCTGCGGAAGCAAAGGCTGAAAGGCAATTACAGGAATTAAAAATGCTGAAGCTGATGCTTGGGCAAAAATGTGATGATATTGATCTCCACTTCAAAAATCCACTGGAAGCGGACGAAGAAACCTTTATCCGAAATTATATGGGGCTTTTTGATGAGGACGGTGATTTCATAAATCCCTACGGCGTGGCGGGGATGGATATTACAGGCAAAGACCCTGCGGAATTCCATAAAATAATAGATATTCCCGAGGCTGCCCGGCAAGATATGTTTGACGAAACAATGCGCCACTTCATACAAGAAAACGGAGTTGCCAACGGCGATACCACAAGGCGCACAGAGGTTTTTACTCGCTATCAGCTAAGCGTTGACAAATCAGAAAGATTAAGCGGCACATGGACCCTTGGACAATATGAGCGAATGTATACAAGAGCATTTTACGAAGCTGTAAAAGAAGCAACCCCCAACTGGCAGCTGGGGCAGCCATTTGACACAAGCATTATACGCAGCATTACTCGCAAAGACGTAGAAAACCGCATTGTAAAAGGCAGCAGTGAACTTTCATTAAAGCCAAGGCCATCTTTGGATATCAATGCGTAATAACTGAAAAGCTATCGCTTTAACGCCCCAAAGGTAGTTTCTGCTTCAGCAACGGCTGCCTTTGGGGCGTTTATGCTAATTGCACTGCGCTTTTTGGGAGGAGATGGGTTATTCGCGGATACGAGTGGACAAAAAGGCGGCTGTAATATTCTTCGCCAGGCAACTTTTGCTCCTTTTCCCACTATTAGTGAAAGGATTTTTTCCTTATGGAATTCTGAAACTTACAACACCATATGGAGGTAAACAGTATAAAAGAAATGGATTGTGTTGAAGTGATAGTTGAAAAAGAGAGGTACACGCAAGATGGGGTACACAAAGGGATGCAGGGTTGGATTTGTTTAGAACAACGTACAAAGGGATACTGGTTAGTTAGTTTTCCGCAATATGGCGAAAAGGATGATATTGCAGAAATTTCGATTTTGGAAGAAGATTTAGTGCTGCTGCCAAATGGAATGGACGCGCGGGTAAATGAGAGAATCAAAGCACAATTTGAGGATTGATGCCCTTATCTGATTCAAGCGCAAATATGTCATAATAGTTGTGTTGCAAGTTTTCATAGAGTAATTGTGCATATCTTATTCCATTTGTTTGCTTTAAAAGGACGGACTTGTTTTTAGAGGGCAGGTATTGAATAGCATAGCGGCAAACCGCAGCAGGCAAAGGCGCACTCACATTTGTGGGTGCGCTTTGTTTTTGTTTTCGTAGGGTGAATATCTATTTTTGTCTTTTTGTAAAGAACGATTGCCCCTTTTTAGGGCCATATTTTTGCGACGCTTTTAGGTTGTATGTTTTTGGGCATGGTACCCCCAAAGAATAGGATGAAATTTAAAAAGAAGAAAAAAGTAAATACGAATAAATATTTTAAAATGGTGAAAAATGAAAGGAGAATACCCTTGAAATACGATATATAGAAGGGAAAGATTTAACTATGAATTCTGATAGAAAGAATTATTTTATTATATTTGTTTGTATGTTTTTGCAGGCGGTGCCCTTTGGTATTGCACAAAATGTGCAGCCATTATTTATTCCCTATGTAATAGAGGAATATAGCTTTTCCCTTGCATCGTTTTCCCTTATTTTTACCATTGGCGCCCTTGCAGCGGCGGTGTTTGCGCCCTTTTTTGGCAAGCTGTTTGGCAAGGTGCACATTAAAGCTATTTTTGCATTGGGAACAACCCTTTCCAGCCTTGGTTTTTTAGCCTATGGGTTTGCAAAAACCTTGCCGCAGTTTTATTTTTATTCGGCAGTTGTACAAACGGGCTGCGCAATATTTTCGGGCCTTGGAGTTCCTTATGTTATTAACCACTGGTTCCCAAAGGAGGGCAGGGGCAAGGCATTGGGGATGGCCTTTGCCGGTGGTTCTATAGGCAATGTGTTTTTGCAGCAAATTACATCCTACATGCTGGCAAACAAGGGGATAGGATACAGCTATATTTTACTGGGCCTGATTGCTTTAGTGAGCAGTTTGCCGGTAATACTCCTATTTATTAAATTGCCAGAAAAAGATGAGGTTCGGCCAGTGGAGGAAAACAGCAAAGAAGATAAAGCAGTGCAGCCCCAGGGACCAAGTGCAGCTGAAATGAAAAAGAATCCGTTCTTTTGGGTATTTGGCATAGCGTTCGCCATTATTTCCATTAGTATTTCGGCCCTCAGCACACAGTACGCAACATATTTTACTGGTGAATTAAAGCTAAGTTCGGGCCTGGTTGGCACAATAGGCTCAGTTTTTGCAGTGTTTTGCCTGCTGGGAAATGTACTGGGGGGTATTCTATTTGATAAAATAGGTTCTTTAAAAACCATGAGCATTTCCTTTGTGCTACAGGCTATTGCCATTGTTGCCTTATTATTCTCTCCCAATATGTATGGATTGGCCTTCCTTTTTTCGGCCACCTACGGTTTAAATGTATTTTCTTATATGGCTGCACCAGCATTTATGGCCTCTGATGTATTTGGGAAAAGGGATTCCAGTGTGAAGCTGGCTATAATTAAGCTGTTTTTTGCCGTTGGATTTGCCTTTGGTTCCACACTGTTTGGCGCTGTAGTTGACCGTTTCGGCTTCAGCATAGGATGGATGATGCTGTTAGGGTGTACTGTTGTTGGGTATGCGCTGCTTTTATTATCCGTTAAGAAAGTAAAAATGCAGAGAAGCGTTTAGGCTACTGCAAGGGCAGATATCAAGTTATTTTGGTGACAGAGGTTAGAACCAGCAGCTTTACAATAAAGGATTGAGATTATAAGTTGGGGGCCTTTTGCAGGGCTCCCAGCTCATACCTGGGAAATTAGGGCCAAAGCATTGCAGATTTTAATGGAAAAAAGGCGCAACAAAGGGAAAAAGAGGGAAGGGAGGGAAAAAAGGCAGAAAAAAAGATAAAA
>CAJTSZ010000165.1:0-2198 GCA_910578755.1 uncultured Oscillospiraceae bacterium
CCCGGCGACTTTCTTTTCCATATTTCTTTCTTCGCAGAAAGAAATATGGTCAGGGCTTGGGGCTGAAAGCCCCAATGGTAAAGGTTTGGAAGTGTCTGAACCCTTCCGAAAGAATGGGTCAGCAAGTTGGGCATGGCCCAACTTGCTGACCAGGGAGGCGCTTTTTAACACTGTAACAAATTGGCTAATTGAGAAAGTGTTTGCGGTTGCATACAAGTTCCATTTTTGCACAAATAGCACTGGCCCTCCCCTGTTGGTATGGGATAGGGCTGGGTAAAGGGGGCTATTTTAGCCAGCCGTTCTTGGTTTTGGGATGTTTTTACAAGGATAAACCCATTTTTGGGCCCCACTGCCCACAGAATATTTTGCAGCTGCTGCCAATCCTCCTCGTTTTGGGTGCAAAGAACCAGTTCCCAGGAGGGTGACAAGGTTTCCAGCAGGGCCAGCAGGCCAAAGCTGCTTCCAGGGGGATAGGCCGCCGCTGCGCCGCACACAAAGGCAAGTTGGCGTTGGGCCTTTTCCTGCCAGGCTGTTTTTCCCGTTGCTCTGCTTAACCGGGAAAAAACAAGGGCTGCGGCAGAATTCCCCGAGGGCAGCGCGCCGTCGTAGGTTTCCTTTGGCCTGCTGATCAGCTGTTCTGCATCCCTGCTGTACAAATAGAAACCGCCGTTGTCCTTATCCTCAAAAAGGGCAACCATGGTGTTGGCAACCTCTTCTGCCTCCAATAAATCCTCCGCCCTGCCCTGGGCAGTGTACAGCTCCATTAAGGCCAAAGCATAAAAAGCGTAATCCTCCAGTGTACCCTGGTAGGCAGCCTGGCCCTCTCTCCAGCGGGCCAACAGCCTGCCCGCCTCATCCTTTAAATTTTCACTGATGAAACGGTGCCCCACCTGGGCTATATTCAAGTATTCCGGCTGCTCCAGCACCCAAGCGGCACGGGCCAGCGCCGCAATAGCCAGGCTGTTCCAAGAGGTTAAGGCTTTATCGTCCCTATGCAGCGGCGTGCGCGCCAAGCGGTAAACATATAATCTTTGCCGCATTTCGCCAAATTCCGGCGGTTCCTGGACAAAATTAGGGCAGGAAAGCAGGTTAATAATATTTTTCCCTTCAAAATTTCCTTGGGGCGTTATTCCAAAACGGCTGCAAAAGGCTTCCCCCTGCTCTGACCCAAGGACGGACAGCACCTCCTTTTGGGTGAATAGGTAATACTTCCCTTCCTCCCCCTGGCTGTCCGCATCCTGCCCGCAGGCAAAGCCTCCGCCCTTTAGGAAAAGCTCCCGGCAAATATAATTTAAAGTGCGCAGGGCAACTTCCTTGTACAAGGGGCGTTTTGTTAAATGATACGCTTCGGTATAGGCCATAGCCAACAAGGCATTATCGTACAACATTTTTTCAAAATGAGGCGCCAGCCACTGTTCATCGGTAGAATAGCGGGAAAATCCGCCGCCAATATGGTCAAACAATCCGCCCCGGTACATTTGCTCTAATGTTTTTTCCGCCATAAACAGGGCCTGCTCTGCCAAGGGGCCCTGCTTTTGGTCCCAGGCGGCAAACCTCAGCAAAAACAATAGGTTGTGGGGTGTTGGGAATTTTGGCGCCTTGCCAAACCCTCCATAAACCGGGTGGAACCCTTTTTGAAACAATGCTGCCGCCTGCTCTGCCAACTCCCACCGGGGTTGTGTTTCCTCAGGCTCCTCCCGCTGCTGCCGCTGCAAAAAGCCGGTCAGCTCCTCCCCTGCCCGCAGCAGGCCTTGGCGGTTTTGCCGCCACTGCTGCCCCACTGCCTCCAGCAATTCCATTAAGCCTGTCACGCCATACCTGCCATGCTTTGGGAAATATGTTCCTGCAAAAAAAGGCTTCTGCTCCGGCGTCATAATAATGGTCAGGGGCCACCCCCCGGATCCGGTTAAGGCCTGGCAGGCCGCCATATAAACCGCGTCAACATCCGGGCGTTCTTCCCTGTCCACTTTAATACTGACAAAATGCTGGTTCAGCAGGTTGGCAACCTCTTCATCCTCAAAGGATTCATGGGCCATAACATGGCACCAATGGCAGGTAGAATACCCTATGCTTAAAAAAATAGGTTTATCCTCTTCCTTCGCCTTTGCAAAGGCTTCTTTTCCCCAAGGGTACCAGTTTACAGGGTTGCCGGCATGCTGCAGCAGGTAGGGGGATTTTTCGGCAGCTAATTGGTTCAT
>CAJTSZ010000165.1:2211-3401 GCA_910578755.1 uncultured Oscillospiraceae bacterium
CGGGCAGCGGGCCGCCCTTGGCAAAATGAAATACTTTAATATGATTTCCAAAAATTATATTATTATTCCTTTGCGGCTTGTGGGGCTGAGCTGCCAGACATTTACCTTTATTAAGCAATATTGTATAATTGAAGAAATAAAGTGGAAACAGGAGGTATGGCAATGCTGAAAACCCTGCCAATCAGCGCGGGTAAAGAGGAAATAAAGGGCCTAGTTGTGGAATGGCTTGAACTTTTAGCCCAGGAAAACTATTCGGAAGCCCTGAAACTGATTTTGTATGACAATACCCAAGAATGGATATGGACCCCTGAAAATTTAGAGGCGGCCATTTTTACTTACGGTTTGCCCTGGTACACAAAGGAAGACTTGAAGCGGGAATTTGGTGAGGATTGCAAGGTTGATTACAAGGTGACCTCTATTTTGGCCCATCCCGATAAGGAAAAGCTGCTGGAAAAAATAGAAATTGATTTTTTTGATTCTGCGGCCGCCTGGGGAACCACCAATATAATTGGTGAAGTGTGGTGCGACTGTGTGCTTTTGGACGGGGAACGCAGTGATTTAACCGCCTTATTTTGGATACAGAAAATGGACGATAAACATATTACACTGCTTTTTCGTGATTTGCACGTGATGTAAAATGCAGGCCCCTGCCCCTGGCGGAGGGTGGAACATAAAAAAAGAGGAAGGCGCTGCCTTCCTCTTTTTTTAACAAGCTAATCTGCATCTGGACGAAAAACTGCGGCCCTTTTTAAGGCGGTAATCAGCACAGGGATTAACACCAGCTGAATTACAATACCCGGAAAAGCCGTAATAAAAGCACCGGAAACAAAAAGTTCCAAGCTGTAGCCATTGCCAGCCACACCATACAAAATGGTATTTACTACACCGTACACTGCCCGGCCTGCCAACATGGCCGTAATAAGCGCTGGGTATATTTTTTTCATTTTTGGGTAGGCTATCCCCGCAACCAAGCCATAGGTGGCCAGCTCCAGCATCATGGAAACACCAACGGGGTAAATTGGCGGCATACCGCTGATTAAGGCAGAAAGCAGCGGCACTATAAGGCCGCAAACGGCGCCGTAAGGGCCGCCGCACAACATACCGCACAAAAGAACGGGAATATGCATTGGGCAAAAAATGGAGCCAACTTGCCCAAATAAATGAAATGTAGATGGGATAAGTACGCCAAG
>CAJTSZ010000166.1 GCA_910578755.1 uncultured Oscillospiraceae bacterium
TAGGGTGCTTATAGGTAATGCCCTTGGGGTTGTGGCGGTTTTTAATATACCTGGGAATGGAATCCATAGGCCCTGGCCGGTACAAGGAAATAACCGCAATTAAGTCTTCCACGCTTTCCGGCTTAAGCTGGGAAAGCACCTGGCGCATCCCGCCGGATTCGAACTGGAACACACCCTTGGCCTGTCCCCGGGACATCATTGCAAAGGTAGGCTCATCATCCATGGGAACAGCAGCCATAGAAAAGCCTGGCTCAAATTTTTGCACCATTTTTTCCGTATCGCTGATAACTGTCAGATTACGCAGGCCCAAAAAGTCCATTTTCAGCAGGCCCAGCTCCTCTAAGGTGGTCATGGTATACTGGGTCACTACAGATTCATCATTTTTAGCCAGGGGCACATATTTTTCCACTGCGTCCCTTGCAATTACCACACCCGCCGCGTGGGTGGAGGCATGGCGGGGCATCCCCTCAATTTGGGATGTATAATCCAAAAGCTGCTTTACCTCCGGGTCGCTTTCGTACAGCTCCCGCAGCTCGTTGGATTTTTGCAGCGCCTTTTCCAAGGTCATATGCAGTTCCATAGGCACCAGCTTTGCAACCATATCTACCTTTTGGTAAGCAACCCCCATTACCCTGCCAACGTCCCTTATGCCGCCCCGGGCCGCCATGGTGCCAAAGGTGATGATTTGGGCCACGCGGTCGGCGCCATATTTTTTAATGACGTATTCGATTACTTCCTCCCGGCGTTCGTAGCAGAAGTCAATGTCAAAGTCGGGCATACTAACCCGTTCTGGGTTTAAAAAGCGTTCAAAAATCAGGTTGTACTTTATGGGGTCAATGCCTGTAATGCCCATACAGTAGGCCGCAATGCTCCCTGCGCCGGAGCCTCTGCCCGGCCCTACAGGAATACCGTGGGTTTTGGCGTAGTTTACAAAGTCGTAAACAATTAAAAAGTAATCCACATAGCCCATTTTGCTGATGACGTCCAGCTCGTAGTTGAGCCGTTCCACTAGGTGGGAGGCGGGGTTTTCCCCATAGTGGCGGCGCAGGCCCGCAAAGCACATATCCCGGAAAAACTCCTCGTTTTCCCTGCCGTCCGGCGCTTCGTACAGCGGGAGGATGTGGTGGCCGAACTGGAAATCCAAATTGCACATTTGCGCAATGCGGCAGGTGTTATCCATAGCCTCGGGGCAGTCTGGGATAGCTGCTTCCATTTCCTCCCGGCTTTTCAGGTAAAATTCCTCGGTTTCAAACTCAATGTCGTTTTCTTCCCCCAGGGTGTGGTTAGTTTGGATGCACAGCAGGATTTTTTGCACCATGCTGTCCTCTTTTTTCACATAATGGGCGTCGTTGGTGGCAACCAGGCCCACGCCAATTTCCCCGGCCAGCCGCTTTAGCTGGGGGATGATGCGCTGCTGGTTCTGTATGCCATGGTTTTGCAGCTCAATAAAGTAATTTTCCGGGCCGAACAAGTCCCGGTAAAAAATAGCGGCCTCCTTTGCCCGTTCATAATCCCCGGCGGTGAGGGCCCGGGGCACCTCCCCTGCCAGGCAGGCGGAAAGGGCGATAAGCCCCTGGCTGTGCTGGGCGAGGAGTCCCCTATCAATACGGGGTTTAAAATAAAAGCCTTCGGTAAAGCCCCGGGAAACCAGCTTGATCAAGTTGCGGTAGCCGGTTTCGTTTTTGCACAACAGTACCAAATGGTAGGGGGAAGTATCTATTTTATGGACTTTATCCCAACGGCTGCGGGGGGCCACGTACACTTCACACCCAACAATGGGCTTAATGCCGTTGGCCTTGGCTTCTTTGTAAAAATCAATAATACCATACATAACGCCATGGTCTGTAACGGCTATGGCCGTTTGCCCCAGCTCCTTGGCTTGTTTCACCAGGCTCTTAATGCGGCAGGCGCCGTCCAGCAGGCTGTATTCGCTGTGGACGTGCAAATGCACAAACCCTTTTTCCTGTGTATTTTCCAAAATATCCTCCCCTTCCCTGCCGGCCTTATTGGCCGCCCTGTGTTGCTGCCCAATATTCTTCCTTTGTGATGCGGTATTTTTTGTTGGGGAACTCCTTACCCAGCAGCTTGGCCTGGTAAGTTCCACTGCCCCAATAGTGAAAGCCGCATTTTTCTATGACCCGGCGGGACTGGTAATTGCCCAAAAAATGGCCGCACCAAAGCACTTCAACGATGGTTTCCGTGAAGAGATAGCGCATTATTTCCGCCACAGCCTCCGGCATAAGGCCCTGGCCCCAGTGTTCCTTGGAAAGCGCGTAGCCAATTTCCCACTGGGTTTCCTCCTCTTCCTCTTGCCCGGCCCAGAGCAGCCCTAGGGAACCAATGACATGGCCTGTTTCCTTTAAAATTAGGGCTAATTCCAAAGGGTTTGCCATAAAAAGCTCCAAAATTACGCTGCTTTCCTCCCGGCTTTTGTGGTGGGGCCAGCCGGCCATTTCCCCTACGCCTTCCACACTGGCATAGGTGTAAAGGTCCTCCAAATCCTCGGCCTGCCAATGGCGCAGGAGAAGGCGCGGGGTTTCCAGGAATTTGATTGTTTCCAAGGCTTCTGGCAACAATGGTTTTTCCATATTCTCCTCCTTTATTTTATGTATCTTTTCCAAATTCATTTTATCAGCCCGGCCCTGGCTTGCTGTTTTGAGCCGGAGGCGGAACCTATATAGCCCGTGCAAAAGTGTGAAAACCACACAAAACCTCAAAAAACCTCACAAAAAAGGGTGAAATGGGGAGCATGAAGCCAGGATATGGGGCTAAAATTTACAAAAACACCAAAAAACACGGCTTTCCCCAAAAACAGTGGCGGAGGTGTAAGTTGGGGAAATTTGTAAAATAAATGTTAGGAAGATGTACATGCTTCCTCCGCTACAGCACTTCCCCGCGCACTTCCTTTGCAATATCGCTGATTTTGCGCAGGCGGTGGTTAATGCCCGAACGGGAGATGCCCAGCACCTCCGCCAGCTCCCGCAAGGAAGATTCTGGGTTTTCCAGCCGGGCGGCCGCCGCCTCCTTTAAGGGGACAGGCAAGCCCTCCAAACGGCCCTGCTCCTGCAGGAAATGGATATCCGCAATTTGCACCGTAGCGGTGCCCATGCTTTTTACAATATTTGAGGTTTCGCAGTTGGTTACCCGGTTTACCTGGTTGCGCATATCCTTGTATATTTTTACATTCATCATTTCCATTACGGCCTTGTGGGCGCCAACCATGGCCAGCAGGTTTTCGATGGATTTACTGTCCTTTATGTACACCACAGCCTGGCCCCGGCGCACCGTTTGCCGGGCAGAAAGGCCAAGGCGCTCCAACAGGCGGGCCAGTTGGGCGGCAGTTTCCGGCTTGGGGGCGCAGAACTCCGGGTGATAATCCT
>CAJTSZ010000167.1 GCA_910578755.1 uncultured Oscillospiraceae bacterium
CCTCGCAGCAAGTTTTTGCGCCTGTTGCAGTATTGTCATACGCAGCTTCCTTTTACTTTTTGTATTTCTTTGGTGTGTATTTTTCCTTATTCACCTTTTTGGCGTATTCCAGCGCCATGGCCATAGCGTTGCGGATACTGTCAATAGCTTCCGGGCTGGCCGGGTCGCCATCAAACATTAAATCTCCGCTGTTTTCCAGGTCGGCCATCAGCTTTTCCAGATTTTTGGCAATGTCTTTTTTGTCTTTTTCGGTAAGTCCGTCGTTTTCGACGGGCTTTTCTTTTTTAGTATCGGATGTATTTTCTACTTCTTCTGGGTTTGTTCCAGAGAGATATTCTACAGTGACACCAAAATAATTGGCAATTAAAGTTGCTTTTTGGAGGCTTAAATTTTTAGCTCGGCCTTTTCGTAATTCTGTGAGGGTGCTCCGGCTAATTCCTAAGTCATCACAAAGTTTGCTGCCCTTAATACCCCTTTCCTCGCATAACCGATCTATAGTTTCGATAATAGTAGCCATATTTTACTCCTTGGTAT
Source organism: uncultured Oscillospiraceae bacterium (assembly GCA_910578755.1). Classification (GTDB taxonomy): domain Bacteria; phylum Bacillota; class Clostridia; order Oscillospirales; family Ruminococcaceae; genus Negativibacillus. Next base: position 535 of record CAJTSZ010000167.1, read on the forward strand.
TATGGAAAACCACTAAAATACAAAACTTTGTATAAAAGGCTTGACTAATACAAAATTATGTATTAGTATATAGCTATAGCATACAAAGTTTTGCATTACTTACTTGACAACATTATAGTAATACAAAAAGTTGTACTTGTCAATAACATAAGGAAGATAGGAGGTCAATTTCATTGGAAAAAGATAACTTTTGTGAATTTGGAAAAGAAGTCAAGAAAAAACTTGTGGATATTAGACAATCTCAATCATGGCTTGCTTCGGAAATTAGTTCCGATACGGGATTGAAAGTTGATGCGGCATATCTTTCCAATATTTTGGCGGGAAGAAAAACTTCCCCAAAAATTGTAGCGAGTATTCAAAAAATCTTGGGCATAGCTGCGGTTATAAACAAAGAGGAAATATAGCTTAGCGGGAAATGATTTGGAAGGATTGCTTACAGTGCTAATGAAAGAAAAAGGAAAGGAGGTGAGGCAGAGGTGACGGAAAAAGAATATCTGGATAACGCGAAAAAACGAGGCCAAACTTATGAAAAATTAAAAGGACTTCTTTACGGTCAGGTGGAGCTGATTGCAAAGAAGTCCCAAAAGGCAGGGGCAGTCAGATTATTGCTGTTGTCTTATGCGATGTGTAAGGTTTTAGAGCAGTTGGAAAAGATTTGTTAGACGTTACTGTCGTTATGATTTATCTTTTCGTAAATTGCATTATAAACTTTTGCAATATGCTTGGCATCTTGCACTGCGATCTCATAAGAAGAACCTGATGAACGATGATAAAAATGGTTTTCATCCAACAATTTTAAGGTAAGCTGTAAAGCAATTTCTTTTTCGGTCAAGGAGTCACCTCCTTTCAAAACCGCCCCCAAAGCATAACTTATCACATTTTAAGCCGATATGCAAATTTAAGGAAAGGAAGCGAGCAGATGGAAGTTACCATTAAAGGCTCTCCAAAAGAAATTGCCGCGCTTGTACGGTCAATACAAGAACGGCAAAAGGTGGGCCTGGGTGATATTGAATTAAATACTACTGGATTTTTTGATGATTCAAAAGCTGGTCATACTCCTGAATTGCTGCAACAGCAGCAGTTACAGCAACGCAAATAAGACTGTGGGTTGCTGTATCATTCTTTAAGTTTTCTGGGAACAATTCCAAAACTCTTTTTTCAACACTGTTTGGATTGCTTCGCACATTTCAATTGTTAACATACTAACTCACCTCCCTTCTATGCAAATTGTAGCACAGGAGGTAAAGGAAAGAAAGGAGAAAACCACATGAAGGAAGATAGGATATTGCCAACAGAGGCGGCGGCCATTATAGGCGCGTCCCCGCAGTTCGTCCGGGTAGGGCTGCAAACCGGGCAGCTGGATATAGGGAGCGCTGTAAAAATGTCTACCGTATGGACTTACAATATACAGCGCGACCGGCTGGCGGCGCACGTAGGCCGGAACATAGACAAGGAATTAAAAGCCTTGAGAGAAGGAAAGGGGAAAACCACATGAAAACAGAGGATAGGAGGATGTGAAAGGAAAATGGAAAAACTTTCGTTTCTCTGCCTGTTTATCCTGCTGCCAATATGGGGTGGCTACACCGGGGAGAACATGGCCCTGTGGGTGGTGGTAGCGGTGCTGTTGTTTCTGCCGCCAGCGGCCGGGATTTACAAAGCCTACAAAAAGGAAAGGGGGGGAAGCAATGAACATAACCACAAAAACCATTACCACAGTGCAGCTGAGCATGGAGGAAATCAAGGAAGCCCTGACAGAATACCTGATGTGCCGCGGCGTTGCCGGTGAGGAAGAAACCACAACGGTGCAGTTCCGCAGCCGCCAGCGCCCGGATATGATAAGCGGCGTGCCGCGGGTGGAAGTAGCCGGCGCGGTACTGACTATAGAGGAAAAGGAGTAACGGGGCGCATAAAACTTCTACGCACGTTGCAGCCCTGTAGCGCCCCTTGCAAGAATGGCTGCCGCCATTCTTCGGCAATTTTGTGCCTGCTGCCCCGCAAGGTATCAACAATGACTAACAAAAAAGGAGTAAACGACATGAGAAGACGTAAGGAAAGCATCATACTGGCCCACGCCCGGCGCAAGGTAATGCGCACCATGAAAGCCCTGGCCAAGGAGATACGCATCCAGGCCCGGGCCCAGGAGGATTTATTCGACCGGCAGGACCTACTGGCCCTGGCGGATAAGTTAGAGGAGAGGGTTGCCAATGGGTTTTCAGAGGAGTAGCCCGCCATGCCGCGCCTGTCCCAACCGGGGGCCCTCCTGCCATAGCGGCTGCCGGGAATACATAGAATGGGCGGCGCTGCGCCAGGCGGAAAGAGCTTGTGCCCGCGCCCAAAATAGGGCCGCCATTGAGATATGGGAAAACCGCGCCAATAAGGTGTACGCCGCCAAACGGCACTGGAAGCATTACAACCACGCATAGGAGATGAAACCCCATGAACAAATACGGTTACAGGTATAATTTAAACCACCCCGCCGTCAACCAGTGGTATACGGCCTTTTTGCAGGAAAAGGGCGTCCCCCGGTGGGTGGGGCTGACAGACGGCCAGCGCAAGGAACTGGAAGCGGATATTTTAGACCCGCTGTGGCAGCAGGGAAAGCTGCCCAGCGCCGCTTTTTCAGGAAATGGAAAATAACAGGAAAACCTCCCGCCCCCCAGCCGGGCGGGTAAATTTTACATAAAAAACAATGTGGAAAACCCATTGCAGCAAAAAAACGGCAGAGCCCTGCCGTTTGCCTGCCTTGTAAAGACAATTAAGTCTTAGCAGTTTCAACAGGGTTTTCCACAAGGGAAGTAAAAGCAGTTAAAAGGATGTTGAAAGCGGTGGAAAAG
>CAJTSZ010000168.1 GCA_910578755.1 uncultured Oscillospiraceae bacterium
CAACTTGCTATGTTACAGCAAAGGTTTTCCTTTGCTGTAACATTTGGGGGTACGGGAGCAATAAAGCCCCGCAAAAGCCAGGTGGGTTACTTATGAAAAATAGGCAGCTTTTCCAGGAAAATAATATCCTTGCGGTCCGCCGCATCCCCTTCCGCCAAAACGGTGGCTTTGCCTGCAATAATCCCCTGAGCCTTTTCAACCAAAATTTCCAGCGCCCGCAGGGATTCCCCGGTGGAAATAACATCATCCACAATAAGCACCCGTTTCCCCTTCAGGGCTTCCATGTCGCCGCTGTCCAAATAAAGCTTCTGCACATTTGCCGTGGTGATAGACTTCACATCCACCTCCACCGCGTTTTTCATGTACAGCTTTTTGCTTTTGCGGGCCAGGTAGTAATTCTTCCCGCTTTGGCGGGCCATTTCATAGGCCAAAGGGATCCCCTTGGATTCCGCCGTAATCAGCGCATCATACTCCGGCACCCTTTCCAAAAGGGCTTTGGCGCAGGCTATGGTTAATTCCACATCGGAAAACATAATAAAAGCGGCAATATATGTATCATTGCCAATAGGGCAAAGGGGTAGGCTACGGGTTACGCCGGCAACCTCCATAGTATATGTTTCGTTCATGTTCTGCATCTCCGTTCTTTGGCTGATAAAGGGCCTAACAGCTCCATGCCATCTCTTTGCCTCCCAGCACATGGAAGTGCAGGTGAGGCACCGTTTGGCCCGCGTCCGCTTTGCAGTTGGAAATAACGCGGTAGCCGTTGGTAATGCCGGCCTCCTTGGCCAGCTGTCCAATTTTTTCAAAAATATACCCAATGATTTGGCTGTTTTCCGGCGTAATTTCGTCCACACTTTCCATGTGGGCCTTTGGAATCACCAAAAAATGCACCGGAGCAATGGGGGAAATATCGTAAAAGGCCAAAATTTTATCATCCTCATACAGTTTTTTGGAAGGGATTTCTCCCGCCGCTATTTTGCAAAATAAGCAATCCATGGTTGGTTTCCCCTTTCTTTTCCCCCTCTGTCCCCAGCAAGTACTGGCTGCTGGGAACAGGGCTTGCCGCGCCGGGGGAGTTATTTCTTTTTATTTTCCAACTGTTTTTCCAGCATTTGGGGCAGTGTGGCCATTACTTCCTCCAACTTAGCTGTTTCTGTAATGCCGCCCATGGCGCTGTCAGGGCGCCCGCCGCCTTTGCCTCCCAGCTGGGAAGCAATTTCTTTAATCAGGTTGCCTGCATGGGCTCCCGCCTTTACGGCTTCTCCGCCGCATACGGCCAGCACGCTCATTTTAGCGCTGTCCCCTGCCCAAAGCACCGCAACAATTTTTGCAGATTTTTCCTTCAGCTTATCGCCAAGCAGGCGCAGGCCCTCCGGTGTTGCGCCGCTTACCGCAGTATAAACCACCTGCAAGCCTTCCACATCCTGGCTGTTGTTCATCAGGCTTTCCACCTGGCTGCCGGCAATTTTGGCGTTGAGGGCTTCAATTTCCTTGTCCTTTTCCTTCAATTCCTTTACAACAGAGGCCACCTTTGCGGGAACCTCGCTGCGGCTGCCCAGTTTCAGCTCTGCTGCAGCGGTATCCAGCATTTTTTCGCTTTGGTGGAGCAAATCCAAAACCCCCATACCGGTGGCAGCCTCAATGCGGCGGACGCCTGCGGCAACGGAGCTTTCCCCTACAATTTTAAACACGCCCAACTGGCCTGTTTTTGCCACGTGGGTACCGCCGCAGAACTCTACAGAGGCCTCTCCCATGGAAACTACCCGGACAATGTTGCCGTATTTTTCACCAAACAATGCCATGGCGCCCTTGTTTTTGGCTTCCTCAATGGGCAGTTCCTCCACAGTAACCGGCATATCCAGCAAAATCATGCGGTTTACAGCGTCCTCTACCTTAGCAATTTCCTCCTGGGTCATGGCGCTGAAGTGGGAAAAGTCGAACCGGCACTGGTGCTCGTCCACCAAGGAACCGGCCTGGTGGACATGTCCGCCCAAAACCTTCCGCAGGGCCGCCTGAAGCAGGTGGCAGGCGGAATGGTTGGACATAATGCGGTGGCGGCGCAGGCTGTCAACCTGGGCAATTACACTGCTGCCGGTGCTTAAAACACCCTGGCGCAGTACGCCAACATGCATATAATGGCCGCTGGCGTCCTTTTTGGTGTCCTCCACCACAAAAACGGTGTTGCCATCGCAAAGAAGGCCCGTATCCCCTACCTGGCCGCCGCTTTCACCGTAAAACGGGGTGGTGTTCAGCACAATGGTAGCCTGGTCGCCGTCTTCAATGGTTTCCACCACTTCGCCGCCGCTGATAATGGCCTCTATCATCCCTTCCCCTTGGGTTTGGCTGTAGCCGGTAAAGGCGGTGGCAGCCACATGGGAAATATCCACGGCGTCGGTGTTCCAGCCGCTAACATCCTTGCGGGAGGTACGGGCGCGCACCCGCTGCTCCTCCATCAGCTTGGTAAAGCCTTCCTCGTCAATAGCAATATTCCTCTCAGCCAAAATTTCCTTGGTCAAATCCACCGGGAAGCCAAAGGTATCGTACAGTTTAAAGGCGTCCTCGCCGGAAAGCTGGCGGCCCTCGCCGGTTTCAATTAAGCTCATAAGCATTTCTGTACCGGCATTGATTGTTTTGGCAAAGCGTTCTTCCTCCGCCTTAATCACCTTAACAATGTACTCCTGGTTTTCCACCAGTTCCGGGTAAGCGGTGCGGTTTTCGTTAATTACCGTTTCCGCTACCTGGAACAGGAACGGCTCGTTAATGCCCAGCAGCTTGCCGTGGCGGGCAGCCCGGCGCAGCAGCCTGCGGAGCACGTAGCCGCGGCCCTCGTTGGAGGGGATAATGCCGTCGCTAATCATAAAGGTGGTGCTGCGGATGTGGTCTGTAATTACCCGCAGGGAAATGTCGTTCTTTTCATTGCCGTTATATTTTACCCCGGCAATGCGGCAGATGTGCTGCATAATATTCTGCACAGTATCCACCTCAAACAGGTTGTTTACCCCCTGCATTACGCAGGCCAGGCGTTCCAGGCCCATGCCGGTATCAATATTCGGTTTTGCCATGCGCTCATAATGGCCGTTGCCGTCGCTGTCAAACTGGGAAAACACCAGGTTCCAAATTTCCATGTAGCGGTCGCAGTCGCAGCCAACGGCACATTCCGGCCGGCCGCAGCCAACGCCCTGGCCCCGGTCAAAGTAAATTTCGGAACAAGGGCCGCAGGGGCCGCTGCCGTGTTCCCAAAAATTATCCTCTTTGCCCAAGCGCACAATGCGGTTCCTTGGAATGCCAACATGGTTCACCCAAATTTCAACGGCCTCGTCGTCCTCCTCGTACACAGAA
>CAJTSZ010000169.1:0-411 GCA_910578755.1 uncultured Oscillospiraceae bacterium
GGGGTCCTTGGCGCACTGGTCTAAGTAAGAGCCAGCAATGGAAACGCTGCCGTTTTTGACACAGCCAAACTTTTGCCGCAGGCTGTCATAGTAGGCGGCGCCTTCTGTTTTGGAAAGGCTTACAGTATCTGTGCGGGCGGCGGTGGGGGTGTTGGCGAATGCTTTGTCCTGTTGTTTTTCTTCACGTTCACGAGCCCTTGCAGGCACGTTGTAAGACCTTGGCCCGTAGCTTCCTTGGATTTTATTGTTCATAACCGTAGCCTCCTATCTTAAACCTTTATGTTGAGTGTTTTTGTTTCTCCTGATACTATGGATGTGATGCTTTCATCCGCAAAAATCTCATCCAGCACATCGGACGGAATCGGTTGGCCATGGGTCCATCCAGGCACTTTTTCTTTCACAGCACTGGCT
>CAJTSZ010000169.1:421-3325 GCA_910578755.1 uncultured Oscillospiraceae bacterium
GTCCATGATGCTGCTGAACGGTCACCTACTTTCAGCGTTTTATAATAGTTATTTTTAATACGGGCGGATTCCTCCCATTCGTTGCCGCTTTCACCGGACATCCCATTATACTTGTAATACGCTTTTTTCACATCATCCAAAACAAGCTGCTTCATCTCATCAGATACTTTTATAATCCTTCTGCTATTGGCTGTGATTCTCATACCTTCCACACCATAAGAATTTTTACGATGGCCGGTAAGAAAATCTTCCAGCGTATTTCTGCCGCCTGCACTGGAACGCTTTGCCCCGGCAAAAGGCATATTCATCCTTGGTAGAAAACGCCAAATTCCCTGGCTGTTGTTTCCAATAAGCACAGGAACCCCTCCTTTACAATAAATTGAACAGTAGCTGCGCGGCGCTGATGGTACCGTTGTCCCATCTTCGCTGGGCGGCCGCCTTTTGTTCCAGTTCCATAAATTCTTTATGGCGCGCCACCCGCTGTTCCCAAAAGCTGTCCTTGTTTTTTTCCTCAAATAGGGCTGCGCCCTGGCCGCCCTGGTAACCGGGGTACCAGCCTTCGGCGCGGCAATCCTCCTTGGAGGCGCCAATGTAAAAAACACTGTAACCGCCGCCGCAGGCTGGCACCCACGGGTTGGATTGGGAAAGGGCAGTCCGTAAGTCATTCAGTACCCACTCCTCATAGCTGGGGTCGCTTTTCATCCGTTCAAAGGCGTCGTCGGAAATTTGGATGGAAATAGACTCCATTTGCCGGGTGGGGGAGAGGGGCATTTGAGAAATTTTTTCCCAAAATCCCTGCCGGTATGCGTCCATACTGAGGTTGGGTTCATTAACTGGGGCGGCTGCCCCACCCCTTTCGGCTTTATAAAGCTGGAGTGTTGTATCCAAAAAGCTGTTGCTTGCCGCCCCAGGGCGGGGAATTGTGCCGCGGGGAAAGCGCCCCGCCGGCTGGGACAAATAGTTGGTGTCAATGGAATAATTCATTTTTTATCTCCTTTCCTGCAATAAAACAGCTGCGGAAAATCCTTCTTGGCCTGCTTTTAGTTCCAGTTCTCCCATATATTTTTCCGCCACCCGGCGCACGTTGGCAAGGCCAATGCCGTGCATGGGGGTATCCTGCTGTTTTGTTGTGGCAGGCAGGCCGTCCTGCCCAAAGGCCACCTTACCCGTAAAAGAGTTTTTGACCTCTATTAAAAAGAAGCGCCCTTTTTTCTTCCCCATAAGCACAATAAACCGTTTATCCCGGTGAACCTTTTCGCAGGCCTCCACCGCGTTTTGCAGCAGGTTTTGCAGGATAACGCCCACATCGAAAGCGTCATAGGCTTGCGGATTTGGAAAGTGGAACTCTACATCAAAGCAGATATCTAAATTAAGGCACTGCCGCTGGATATCCCCCACAATTACATCGGTGACAGGGTTGCCTGTTTGAAGGGTTAGTTCAAAATCCCTCATACTTTCGTCCATATGGGCAATATAATCCTCCAGGCTGGTATATTGGCCGCTTTGGGCCAGGCCCTTGATGTTGGTTAAGTGGCCCCGCATTTCATGTTTAAACCCGCGGATACTGGCGTAAAACTGTTCCGCCTCATGGATGCGCCCCTGCATTGCCTGTATTTGCTGGTACTCCGCACAGTGGGCTGCCTGTTCCTCCCGCAGGGCCGCCATATTCTGCTGAAAGGCAATGGTTAAGTAAGACCCAACATAGAACAACAGCGCCAAAAGGGGCACCACCGCTAAAAATTCCGGGTGCCTTTCGTAAAGCTGAAACAGGACGCCATCCTTTTCCTCCACCAACAGGCGGGCTATTATTTGGCCAAACAGGACGCCCGCTGTTGGCACCAAGGAAAGATAGCACAGTTCCTGCCAGTGAAGATATAGCTGCTTTTTTTGCAGCCGCTTTTGCAGAGTGTACAGCAGAAGGGAAAACAGCACCCCATGGGAGAGAAAAAGCAGGGCCAGCAGACCTGCCGACCGGGTGTAAACCAAATCTGGCCGGGCTATACTTAGGGGAAATAACTGTTCTGCAATAAAATATACGCTTTCTACCATCAGCGCGCTGGTTGCTTTGGCGTTCCAATAAAGGAGGGCTGCAAGGAAGCTTTTAGGTTTTTCCAACCCAAGGAAACCGGAAAAGGCGGTTAACAGAACCATTAAAAGAAGGCTGAAAAAGCCTTGCGGCCCGCCAAGGCCATTGTAAACCAAGGTGGTACACAGGTACAGCCCAAACACACCCAAAAGCCTGCCCCGCAAATTTCTTGTGAAAAAGGGGCGGAGAAACAGGGCCAGGGCAGCAGCGTACAGCAGTTCCATCCCTGCAACAAAAGCCTTGTTAAATATAAAAAATCCTGTTTCACTCATAGGGCTGCTCCTTTTTTAAAAAGCGGAGGTATGCTTTTACAAAGTCCTGGTATTTGTATTTGGAAATTGGCAGTTTTTCCCCATTGGCCAAGGTAAGCTCTATTTTGCTGTACGCTTCTACATGGGACAGGTTGGCCAGGTAGCCCTTGTGGACACGGCAGAACTGGTTGGCCAGCTCTGCCTCCAAGTCCCGTATTTTTGCGTAGCAGGAAAATTCCCCATCCGCCAAATGCAGCACCACCTTATGGTCGCTGCTTTCAATATAATAGATATGCTTTAGGGGCACGGTGCGGCTGACCCCTGCCCATTGTAAGGTTAGGGTTTGGGAAGTTTTTTCTCCCTTGGCCTTTAACTGTGAAGCTGCCCGGGTAAAAACCTGGGTAAATTTTTTTTCATCCACGGGTTTTAGTAAATAATGGAAGGCCCCCACGTCAAAAGCGTCAAACACGTACTGTTCATAGCCGGTTACAAAAATAATAATTGGCTGGGAAGCAAAAGCGGTTTTTCTAATTTGGGCGGCTAGGGCCATCCCGCCCAAGCTGTTGG
>CAJTSZ010000170.1 GCA_910578755.1 uncultured Oscillospiraceae bacterium
GGGGCGGGGTGTGGGCCGCGGAGGCCCACAAGAAATGGGGTACGGGGGCGATAGCGCCCCGTAAGAGAAGTCAGGGCTTGGGGATGAAAGCCCCAATAGCACAGGTTTGGAGGCAGCCAATGCCGCCAAAAGGAAAGCTAATTCCACATTTAAAAAGGATGAAATTGGAATATAAAAAGGAAGAAAGCGGTAAGACTTCTTCCTTTTTATGGGGTTAATTGTTAATAAACAGCCGGGAAAACTCTTCCGAGGCCGTAGACTTTGTGTACCTTCTGGCGCTTTTTTCAATGTTCAGGGCGGAGCTGAGCAGGTTGGCAACCGCCATGGAGGAGGAAAGGGTATTTAAGAACATCCGCGTATTGCTGGGGGCCAGCAAAAGCAGGTCACACATGGGGGCAATGGGGGAAAGTTTGGCAGAATCCGTAATACCCAAAATGCGGCAGTGACGTTTACGGGCAAATTCACAGGCTTTTACTGTCATAAGGTAATAATCCGGCAGGCAGATAGGTACCACTAAGGTACTGCCGTTAAATAAAGGCAGCTTGGAATGGAGGCTGTCGTTATTTTCCGTATCAATAACAATGGACGGCAGCCCTACTGTGGCAAGGCGCATGGAAAGGAAGTTTGCAACCTGCAGGGAAGCGCCTCTTGCGCAAAAAATAGTGCTGCTGGCATCTAAAATCATGTGGGCGGCCTGGAAAAGGGAATTGGTGTTAAGCTGAGAGAAAAAAAGGTTTAGGGTGTTATGTTCCTCATGGCAAATATCTGTAAGCAGCTGTACTTTATCGTTTAGCTCGTATTCCGGCACGGCGCCTATTACATACAGGTTTTGCTGCTGTACCTCTGTTTTGGTACGTTCGTTTAAGTACTTACGGAACTCATATTTCAGTTCATTATAGTTAGAAAGCTCTAAAGCGGTGCAAGCGTGAAGGATGGTAGTTTCAGAAACATTGGTTTTTTCCGAAAGTTCCTTCAAGGTCATAAATGCCATGGAATCCGGGTCGGCAAGCATAAAATCGGCAATACTTTTTTGCTTTCTGGTCATAGTAGGATATTTTTGGCGTATTGTTTCTACAATGTTGCTTCCCATGGGAAATACCTCCAGTTCAATATTCAACAACATATAGCATACATAATAGCACAAAAAGATTGAATTGACAAATAATTATCTATTACAAATTAAATTTTACCTTTTATGGCAATTTTCGTACAAAATTTGTAATATATAACCATAACCGATATATTGAAACAGGGAGTGGGGAAGTAAGCCATACAGCCTGTCAGGGGCTACAAGGCCACTGGCAGGCTGTATTTTGGAGGTGGCTGAACACTTCCAAAAAGAAAAAATTTACAGCGGGATCCCGCTGTAAATTTTGGCCCCGGAAGAAACAGGGCGCTGGGGGTTTATGCTGTGATTTCCTGGTTTTCGGCGGCAGAGGGGGCGGCTTGCTGTAAGAAGGGGCCGCTTAAGTTGGGGGCGTGGATGATATGCTCCTCGGCGCCAGCCAGGCGGCCAATGGCCCGCATTAAAATTAAAGAGGGGAACAGGCTGCCTGCAAAGTGGGGGAATAGCCGCTGCACCAGCTCCACCCCGGAAAGGTCCTCCTTACGCAGCAGCCGGAAAATGAGGGCAAAATCGCTGCTGCTCCAGCCCCGCTGCCTGCCAGGCTGTTTGCTGCCGGAAAGGGAGAGATGCAGCCCGGCTGCCTGCCAGGGGCCGAACCCTGTAACGTGCAGGGTGCGGCAGTTGGTTTGCAGCAGGTGGGGGTACCCCTCCAGCAGGGAAAGAAGGGTTTGCTCCATTTGCTGTTCTTCCTCCTGGCTGGGGAAAAAGGAAGAAGTAAAGCGGCGCTGAAGGGAAAGGCAGCCCACAGGCAGGCTGGCCCACTGCAATACTTGGCCGCCCCGGAAAGTAAATACCTGGGTGCTTTCCCCGCCAATGGAGCAGCCAAGGCCCGAAGCCGTGCTAAGAGGCATACTTTGGTATGCAAACCGGCACAGCTCCTGGCCGGTAAGCACAGTTACCGGCAGGGAAAAGGCAGCGGAAACCCTGCGGCAAACGGCGTCCCGGTTAGTGGCATACCGCAGCACAGCAGCAGCAAAGGCAAAGTTTTTGCTGCACAGCAGCAGGGAGGCTTCCTTTAGCAGGGGAGGAAAGGCCGACAGCAGCAGCTGCTGCCCTTCTTCGGTAAGGGCCCCTTGGGAAAGGCAGTTTTGCAGGGACAGGGGAACGTATTGGGAGTATAATTTAAAAAAGCGGCTGTTTTGCTGGTCGTACACATCTAAAGTAAGGCGGTCGCTAAAAATGCCGAAAATACCGTAGCGCATAGTTGCTCCTTTCAATATTCCAAATAGATTTTATGCCAGCTGCAAAGGCTGTAAGGATGATGGGGACACAAAACCCCTGCCAGTAGTTTGGGACTGCCGGCAGAGGTTTAATCGCGCTGTTTATTCTAAAATTAAAATTTCAATATCTTCTGAAAAGGTGGCGGCTGGCTGGTCAAAATCCAAATCCTTAAAAATGGTGATGGTTACAACCGCCTTTACTGTGGAAGGGGCGGGGGCTGCCTTTATTTCCACATTTTGCAGGTACTGGTTTGGGGTAATTGCCCCGGAACGGTAGATAAAAGGGCCATCCTTTAGGGCAATATCTACCCGCATATTGTAAAAGTTGCCTTTGGGGTTTTCAATGTAAAGGTCCTGCAAAAGGCCGTCCTGCCAGTAGGGGGTGCAGTTTAAACGGTATGTAAAGGCTTCGGCGTTAAATTGAGGGAATTCCTTGGAGAATATTTCTTCGGGGATAGGGCCGGTAATGCAGTTGGCGTCGTACCCTTGGGGAATTTCCAGTGCGGCGGCGTGGGATTCCTCCCCGTTTTCCTGGGTATATTCCTCAGAGGGCATGAGCAGGACAGTGAGTATAATTGTAAGGCCCACCACGGCTACCAGGGCCAGGGCAATAAAGGTATCCTGCGCTGTATGGGAAAACCGCTTGTGCCGCGGGCCGCGGCTGGCAGTATGTGGCATAAAAATTCTCCTTCAGGGTGATAGCGGCGGCCAAGGGCCTCCGGCAATTTTAGTATACTACATTTTTGCACAGCCTACAATGGGGAGCTTTGTGGTTATTGTACCCTTTTGGAAGGCATGGTATAATAACCGCAAAGCGGTTATTATATTTTAAAATGGCCGGGGCAATAT
>CAJTSZ010000171.1:0-1717 GCA_910578755.1 uncultured Oscillospiraceae bacterium
CCCCCCCGCCAGGCTGCGGCCCTTTGTGTTGGCTTCGTTGTTTCGCGGGGCTTCAGCGGGATGTCCATTGTCACCTTTCCCTGCGCCAAAAACAGCGGTACAGCTTCCATGTTTTCCCAGGTGGCTCAAAAGCAAAGGGTTCGTGCTGTAATGGGGCTTTTTCTTGGTGTATGCCTTGCCGTTATGGTTTACTTAGGCGGTTTAATGGGTCTGTGCTGCTTTGGTGCTGCCGCCCTTGTATTTTTGTACTACCGCCTTATGTCGCAAAAACAGTTTGGCGGCATTACAGGGGATTTAGCCGGCTTTTTTTTGCAGATGGCCGAATTGGCTATGCCTGCAGCGGCCCTGATTGCTTCTTTAGTAAGCTGAAAAGGAGAGAGAAAATTGAGAATGATTATAGGAGGCGGCAGCCAGGGAAAATTAAACTGCCTGTTGGGGGAAGGTACTTTTACAGAGAAGGACGTTTGCTGGGGCAGCTGCTGCGCTTGGGAGGAGCCTTTCCAAAAGCCAGTGCTTTACCAGTTTCATTTACTGGTGCGCCGTTTGCTGGAGGCTGGCCTTTCCCCGGAAGAATTTTGCAGCCGATTTATTGTGGAAAACAAAGACGCTGTAGTTATTGCAGACGAAATTGGCTGTGGAATTGTTCCCATAAATGCCCTTGAACGCCAATGGAGGGAAGAAACTGGCCGCCGCTGTTGCCAGCTGGCAGCTTATGCCCAGCGGGTGGATCGGGTGTTCTGCGGGTGCCTTACCCGTATTAAAGGGGCATAGTTATGGAAATTTTTTTCATCCGTCACAGCGGAAACAGGCGTTTTGCCGTGTAAAAGGGGTACAGTATGGAACTGTTTTTTATTCGTCACGGCAAAACGTGGGGGAATTTACAACACAGGTATATTGGTGTTACCAATGAACCCCTTTGCCCCCAGGGCAGGGAAGAATTGCAGAACCTGGCCACTGCCGGTTGTTATCCGCCTGCCCAGGCAGTATATTCCAGCCCTATGGAGCGCTGTGTGGAAACTGCGGCCCTGCTTTTCCCAAACCAGCCCCTGCAAACAGTAGAGGGGCTGCGGGAAATAAACTTTGGCCTGTGGGAAAACAAAAACTGGCAGGAGCTTTCCGGTGATGTCCAGTACCAAAGCTGGGTGGACAGCGGCGGAGCTTTGCCGTTTCCTCAGGGGGAAGGGCAGGTGGATTTCTGCCGCCGCTGCTGTGAGGCTTGGGAAAGCTGTGTAAACCAGCTGTTTGCCCAAAATACGCCTTCCGCGGCCTATGTAGTCCATGGGGGTACCATTATGGCAGTACTCAGCCGCTATACAAACCAAAGGGATTATTTTTACTGGCAGGCAGAAAACGGCTGCGGCTTTGTGGTGCAGCTTACAAAAAAACAGTGGGAAAGCTGCCAAAAAGTGACGGTAACAGCCGCAATAGGGAGGATGGCCCACCATGGCCTGCCCTTATGGCAGATACATAAAACAGGGGAGGAGCCCAGAAGCCCAGCTGGGAAATAGTTATGAAACTTTCAATTTTAGCAATTTTTATTGGCTTTATACTGGATTGCCTTTTGGGTGACCCCTACACATGGCCCCACCCGGTGCGCTGGATAGGCGCCCTCATTTCCAAACTGGAAACATTCCTTCGCCGTTTGCTGCCAAAAACAAAAACAGGGCAGCTTTGGGGCGGCGGGCTGCTGGTGTTTTTTGTCGCAGGCATTTCCTTT
>CAJTSZ010000171.1:1743-3131 GCA_910578755.1 uncultured Oscillospiraceae bacterium
GGGTGCTGCTGTTTTTTTGCCGCCGCGTCCACTGGGCTTTGGCCTTGGCGGTGGAATCCGTCTGCTGTTACTACCTTTTGGCGGCCCGCTGCCTTAAGGATGAAAGCATGAAGGTGTATGCCCAACTGCAAAAAGGGGATTTACCTGCTGCCCGGCAGGCAGTTTCCATGATAGTAGGGCGGGATACCGCCGCTTTGGATGACATTGGCATTGCCAAAGCCGCAGTGGAAACTGTGGCGGAAAATACCTCCGACGGCGTGATTGCCCCTCTTTTCTACATTGCTTTGGGCGGCGCGCCTTTGGGCTTTTTTTATAAGGCAGTTAATACCATGGATTCTATGGTAGGTTATAAAAATGATAAGTACCTTTACTTCGGCAGGGCAGCAGCAAAACTGGACGATATAGTTAACTACATTCCAGCCCGCCTTTCCGGGTGGATTATGGCCGCTTTTGCTTTTGCTGCTGGGTTCAACAGTAAAAGCGCTTTGCACATTTTCCTTCGGGACCGCCGCTGCCATGCCAGCCCCAACAGCGCCCAAACAGAGGCTGCCTGCGCCGGCGCTCTGCAAGTTCAGCTTGCGGGGGATGCAGTTTATTTTGGAAAGCTGCTCCATAAGCCTACCATTGGCGACCCGGTACGCCCCGTAGAGTACCAGGATATTCCACGGGCCAACCGGCTGATGTATGTTACCACCGTAGTTTCGCTGTTTTTATTTGCAGCGGCAAAATGGATGGCATTTTTGCTGCTAACTAAATAAATGGCTGAAACAAAGGAAAATATTGCTGTAAAGGGGAAATGCTTTAATGGTAAAATTGGTGCATGGTGGGGATATTTATAGTGCAAAACAACGAATAGAAGGGGATGTGCTGGATTTTTCCGCCAACATCAATCCTTTGGGGATGCCCCCAGCCGTAAAGCAGGCAGCCCAGGGCGCTATAGAAAACTGCGTCCATTACCCCGACCCAATTTGCAGGGAGTTGACCGCCGCCCTTGCAGAAAAATTGCGCATTCCCACAAATTGGCTGCTCTTTGGCAACGGCGCAGCAGACCTTATTTTCCGCCTGGTTTACGGGATAAAACCAAACAAAGCCCTGCTGCCTGGGCCTACCTTTGCCGAGTACGAGGCGGCCCTTTCCGCCGCTAGCTGCAAAATAGAATATTATTTTTTAAAGGAAGAAAATGGTTTTCAAGTGGACGAAGGCTTTATTGAGGCGGTTGGCTCCAGCCAGCCGGATTTGGTTTTCCTTTGCAACCCCAATAACCCCACCGGCCAGGTTGTGGAAAAGCCCTTTCTCCGCCGGCTGCTGCACACAATGGCCACCATGGAAAACCAGCCCCTTCTGCTGCTGGACGAATGTTTTAACGACTTTTTGGACCAGGGCAGCCA
>CAJTSZ010000172.1 GCA_910578755.1 uncultured Oscillospiraceae bacterium
CAAAGTATATTCATCATTGCTGAATATGCGATTTAATTGGGCATCTATCTTTTTTTCAGCTCATCACTAAACCATGTTTCCTTTTCGTGAAGCTCAAGGAAGTTTACAAGCCACCTTACAAATTTCATCTTTTCTTCTGCTGTCCCACCACAGAACGAACATGGAAATGAATGTTTTTTCAATAATGCATCACAGGAATTGATAGATGTTCCAACTGACGACTTATGCTCAAATTTTTCCTGATAAATGTAAAATACTTTCTGAAATAAGTATTTTTCAAAACTCCCGGCAAAGTAATGATTTTTCCAATCTGTAACTATAGGCTGATTCTCAAATAACAATGTGCTTCTGTCCAATGGTAGGAAAACAAAAGAAGTCCCTGCTGCAAATATTCTTTCGCCTCAAAATCTTCCTCACAAAATAATTCCAAAATAGTATGGATGTTTGGCTCCATATAACCATACCATTCTCTTTCAAGCAATCCTCCGTCATTATTAGGGATTAAATTACAAAGCCTCCGTTGGGGGCCAGCACCTGTCCTGTAATAAAGCGGGCCTTTTCGCTGGCTAAAAAGCAGACAGCAAAGGCAATGTCCTCCCCAGCGCCAATCAGCTCCAGGGGCGTTTCCAGGCGCAGCCCCTCCAAGGTTTCGGGGGAAAGGGCGGCGTTCATTTCCGTTGCAACCACCCCAGGGGCAACACAGTTTACCCGGATGCGGGAGGGGCCAAGCTCCTTTGCCAACGCCTTGGTAAAACCAATAACAGCAGCTTTTGCCGCCGAATAATGCACCTCGCAGGAGGCGCCAACCTGCCCCCACATGGAAGAAATATTGATAATACACCCCTCCTGCCGGCGCAGCATATCGGGAAGGACTGCCTGGGCGCAGTGGTAGCCCCCCTTTACCGAAATAGCAAACATATTGTCCCAGTCCTCCTCGGTAATGTCACTGAACAGCTTTTGCTGGGCAATGCCCGCGTTGTTTACCAGGGTATGTACCGGGCCCAATACCCTATGCACTTCCAAAAGCATTTTCTCCACCTGCTGGCGGCTGCTTACATCGGCACAAAAGGCGGCGGCGTTGCAGCCAAAAGCCCGCAGCTCCTCTGCCAGCTGTTCCGCCTGTGTTTTGCTGCGGCAATAGTTTACTGCCACCTGCCAGCCCTCCCGGGCAAAGCCCCAGGCAATGGCCCGGCCAATGCCCCGGGAGGCGCCGGTGACCAGCACTGTTTTTGCCATAAGGAATTCCCTCCTGTTACCTTTGATGTAGCAAGGGCGGCGCCAAGCCGCCCCTTGCTAGGCGATGGTTACTTTAGAATACAAAAAAACAAAAGCCACCGAATATTTCCGGTAGCCTTTGAATGGTGACCTACCGGAGATTCGAACTCCGGACACCCTGATTAAAAGTCAGGTGCTCTGCCAGCTGAGCTAGTAAGTCATCTATATTTGTTTTCCAACAACAGTGCCTATTATATCACTGGTTTCGAGTGATGTCAACACTTTTTGGCATTTTTCTTTTTTATTTTTTCCTTTTTCTTTTCCAAGCCCTTGTAACTTATCCAGCCTTGACTTTTTTAGGAAAAAAGGTCAAAATAGTATTGAATATTGGGCAAAGGAGGCAGAGCATGGCTCTTTCTATGGATACCAGCATTCAATATTTGAAGGGCGTTGGAGAAAAACGGGCGCAGCTGTATAAAAAATTAGGTGTGGAAACCATTGGCCAGCTGCTGTATTATTTCCCCCGTTCCTATTTGGATTTCAGCCAGGTACAGGAAATGGCAGACTGTACCCCCGGGGAGGTTTGCGCCATCCGGGCTGTGGTGGCCGGCAAATCCGGCGAGCAGCATATCCGCAAAGGGTTGTCTTTGTTTAAGGTGCAGGCTTTTGACTCTTCCTCCTCCTTTATCATTACCTTTTTTAACGCAAAATATACAGTGGATGCGTTAAAAACAGAAACAGAATATATTTTTTACGGCAAGGTAACCACCAACGGCCGGAAAAAGGAACTCCACGGCCCTATGGTGTTCCCCTGCGACG
Organism: uncultured Oscillospiraceae bacterium; assembly: GCA_910578755.1. GTDB lineage: Bacteria > Bacillota > Clostridia > Oscillospirales > Ruminococcaceae > Negativibacillus. Next base: position 2,035 of record CAJTSZ010000172.1, read on the forward strand.
GCCCTGCCCAGCTTAGCCCGGTGTATCCCTTGACCCAGGGCCTTACATCTAAAATGATTGCGGCCAATGTAAAGCAGGCTCTTACCCTTATTGATGAAACCATTCCCGACCCCATCCCCGCCGCCCTGCGGCAGCAATACAGCCTTTGCCACCTCCACTACGCGCTGCAGGCTATTCACCAGCCGGCGGACCAAAAGGCGGCGGAAATTGCCAAGCGCCGCCTTATTTTTGAGGAATTTTTAACCTTGTCCCTTTCTTTGGCCTCGGTACGCAGCAAACACACTGCTTCCACAACGTACCAGTGCGCGGCCCAGGCGGCGGATATGGAGGACTTTTTTGCCCACTTGCCCTTTTCCCCCACAGGGGCCCAACGGCGGGCCATTGCAGATTTGTGCCAGGATATGTCCCAGCCTGTCCCCATGAACCGGCTGGTGCAGGGGGATGTTGGCTCCGGCAAAACACTGGTGGCTGCGGCGGGGATTTACTTCTGCTGTAAAAACGGGTTCCAGGCGGCCATGATGGCCCCTACAGAAATTTTAGCCCGCCAGCACTACGAAAACCTGGAAAAAATCCTTAGCCCCTGGGGGCTTAGGGTACGGCTGCTTACTGGTTCCATGTCCGCCAAGGAAAAGCACCAGGTAAAGGAGGAAATTCAGCTGGGTATGGTGGATTTATGTGTGGGCACCCACGCCCTTATTACGGACAATGTGGCCTTTCCCAAGCTGGCTTTGGTGATTACCGATGAGCAGCACCGCTTTGGCGTGGAGCAGCGGACCAAGTTAGGGGCCAAGGCCCAAAACCCCCACGCCTTGGTAATGTCCGCAACGCCCATCCCCCGCACCCTTGCCCTGATGATTTACGGCGATTTGGATGTTTCTGTTTTGGACGAGCTTCCCCCCGGCCGCCAGCCGGTAGATACCTTTGTTATTTCCTCCGAAAAGCGGCAGCGGGCCTACGGCTACATTCAAAAGCACCTGCGCCAGGGGTTTCAGGCCTACATTGTCTGTCCCCTGGTGGAAGCCGGAGAGGTGGACATGGGCCTGATGAACGCCAGCGAGTATGCCCAGC
>CAJTSZ010000173.1 GCA_910578755.1 uncultured Oscillospiraceae bacterium
GTTTTCCACAAGGGAAGTAAAAGCAGTTAAAAGGATGTTGAAAGCGGTGGAAAAGGAGTGGGCCAGTGCAGTACATCAAAAGAGTAAGCTACCAGGGCTTCTTGGCCCATACCGTCATCTACCCGGCGCCGGCCATTGGAAACAGCACCAAAAAGAAGCCCCGGAGCCTGCCAATCACCCAGCAGCAAAGGGCGGCCAACCGCAAGCGGTCCCTGGCCCAGCTGCAAGGGCTCATTATGGCAAACTTTGTGCCCAGGGAAGATTTGTTTGTCACCTTCACCCACAAAGCGGGCACAAGGGAGGAGGAGGCCCGCAAAGCCGGGGACAACCTGCTGAATAATCTGCGGGCCTGGTGCAGGAGAAATGGCCGGGAACTGCGGTACATCAAAATAACGGAAAAACAGGGCCAGTGGCACCATCACTTTATTTTGTCCCATATCCCGCTGGAGGTGCTGCAAAAATACTGGGGCAAGCACCGGGGAAGGGTGAGTTTTTCCCCTTTGGACGACAGCCAGGGTTACTTTGATTTAACCAACTACCTGCTGGCAGAGGAAAAGGAAAGCCGGGCCGGAACCGGGAAAAACGCCCTGCGCCCCCGCAGGAAAAATGAAAAAGCCTGGACTTGCTCCCAAGGGCTGGCCCTGCCGCCGGAAACGGTGCGGGTACTGGACCGCCCGCCCCGGAAAAAGCCCGTTGCCCCCGCCGGGTACCAGGTGGTGGAGGGCAGCCGGGAGGAGTATGACAGCCGTTTTGGCCGGGTAATAAGCTACACCAGCCAGTGGATAGGCCCCGGCCTGCCCAAGGTGTACCAAAGGGCCCAAAAACGCCTCACCAAGCGGGCGGCAAAACAGAAAAACAAGGAGAGATTACAATGTTGAAGGACTTAAAAAAAGAACTGCAAACCACCAAAAACCCCCTGGAAAAGGCATTGGGGCAATACATCGTCGGCCTGGGGCAGGAGGTCAAGGAGAAAACCACCCTCAAGGGCTGCGCTAAGGCAGTTACTGAAAAGGCAAAAGGCCAAGCGCCTGGCGGCTGCGCCATGGTAGAGGACGTAGCAGTCTATTCCTGGGCTCGGGAATATTTTGGCGTAGCAGCGGGCGCGCCGGCCGGGAAACTGTCCCAAAATCCCGGGGAGATGTCCCCGCCCAAAAACGTCACCTTCCTGGATTTTTCCCTGGAAGATTTGCTGTAGCGGGAGGGCAACACCATGAAACTGATAAAAAAGCAACTCCTTGCCCTGCCGCCAACGCCCTTGCCGAAGGGCCTCCGGCTGCCTAAAAACCAATCCCCCGACTACATCTACACCGCCCGCGCCCACGGGGGAATACTTGCCATAGAATTGTACCGCCCCGGCGGCAGCCTTGCTTTCCGGGTGTTCTGTACCGGGGAAAGCTGGGCCAGCTACGATACAGAGAGGGAAACGTGGGGCCAGGCCACCTTGGAGCATATTGGCCAGGGCCCGGCGGAATATTGGAGAGCAAACCAGCTTTATCCCGCAAATAAGGAAAGCGCAGCGGCAGCGGATAGCTTGCTCCCGGAGTACAAGGGCGAAGCTGCCGACCGCGTGGAGGGGATGCAGCGGGCCGCCCAAGCCAAAAGGGAACGGCTGGCCCTTCAAAAAAGGCGGGAGGAAACCGAGGATGTTATGGCAGCCTGGCCAGACTTGCCCCAGGGCTGGCAACAGCGCCTGCTAAACGGCCCCTGGGACCACAGCAAGTACTGCTTTTACCGCAAAACCCCCAGGGACAGCCTGGGTTTGGCAGAACAGCAGTTCCCGTATACAGGCCAGTGCAGCGCCTGCGGCAAAAGCTTTGGGCTGCCTGGGCATTTAGGCCATACGCCAGGGAAACCCCTTGCTTTGGGGACATACCGGTGCCCCTGCTGCGGGGAGTGGCTCCACCCCAAAAAATACGGCCTGGGCCGGGGTAGCTTAAGGGAGGGCCGGTACCTCCTTTTGGCAACGGCACAGGAGGGGCGGGTTTACCTGGATTTAATCTATGCCAGACGGGAATACCAGCAGCCGCCCTTTGTAACCGGGGCCAGCCCCTGCTACCGCTGGCTCTTTGATACAGTGAACAACACCGCTGCCATGTGGGGGAGAGCCTGTGGCGGCTGGCGCAAAATGGGGCAGGCCGGCGAACCGCCGGGCATTGCCTTTGCCATGGATGAAAGCGTAAGGGAGGCCATATGCGCCACCCGGCTAAAGTACGGCCTGGATTTGCTGGAAAGAAACGGCGTCCTGCGGGCGGGGGCGGCCTTGGCCAAGTTCCCGTCCCTGGAGCTGGTGGACAAAATTGGCAGCAGCCGCTGGGCCCGGGAGGTCATTTGGCGGGGATGCTTTGCAAAACAGGCTGTAAACCTGAAGGGGAAAACCATGCGGGAGGCGCTGGGCCTGGACAAAGGGGAACTGGCCCGGGCCAAAACCCAATGCGAAACCTGCTTTGAGCTCTTTGTGTTCCAAGCCCTGCGCCGGGAAGGCAAATGGTACACCCAGGCCCAAAAGAAAACGGTGCAAGCCATTTCAGAGCCGAAAAAGTTTGTGAAAATAGCGGGGCTTACAGGCATGGCCAAAGCCTTGGCCTATGTGGAAAAGCAGGGCCGGCTTGCCCAAAGAGGGGCCAACGATATTATCGGCCTTTGGGCGGATTACTTAGAGGAATGCCGCGCTTTAAAGTACGATTTATCCCACCAGTACTACCTGTTCCCGCCGGACCTGCTGAAGGCCCACGGCCGCACCATGCAGCTGGTGGGGGATATGCAAAACGAGGCATTAAACCAGCAGATTGCCAAGCGCTTGCCGGAACTGGAAAAGTACTGCTGGGAGGCGGATGGCCTGTTCATCCGGCCGGCGGGCAGCGTTGGCGAGCTTAAGGCCGAGGGCTCCGCCCTTTGCCACTGTGTGGCCACCTACGCCCAACGGTATGCCAACGGGGAAACTGTTATTTTGCTGGTGCGCCGCCAGGGGGAGCCGGAGGCGCCCTTTGTGACGGTGGAGTACCGGGGTGGGAAAGTCGTCCAGGCCCAGGCAAAGGGGAACCAGCCCCCGCCCCAGGAGGCTGGATTGTTCCTGGACAAATGGC
>CAJTSZ010000174.1 GCA_910578755.1 uncultured Oscillospiraceae bacterium
TCGCAAGCAAATAGTAACAGAATAAAAGGCCAGCCGAAAGGCTGGCCTTTTTCCTATTGCAAGGGGCGTTTTGGAAGTAGTATTTGTCCCCAAGCCTGCACAGGCCTAAACTTTCCAGCGGTGTTCCTTGGTTTGTTTTCAGCAAACTAAGGAACACTCTTCAAACACCGGTTGCCGCTTATTAAGTGGCACTGTTAAATTTGGGGCCCAGGGGCAAAGCCCCAAAAAGGCCGCCAATACCTTGGGCGCGGGAACAATAGCGCCCTTAAAAGAAAAAGGATAGGCTTAAAAAAGAAATTTGAAAAAACAGCAGCCCTTCCTTTGCCTTTTGAATGAAGGCAAAGGAAGGTTGACCAAAAGAAAACGCCATAGAAAAACAAAAAAATAATTACTGTCTTTTATAAAAGGACAAATTGCTTATTTTAGCAAACAAAATAGTGATTTTCACTAAAAAATATGGAAAATGTTTTACCTTAAAATGCGAAATACTGTTGCCTTTTGAATGTCTAAATGCTACAATTAAATTAAAATAAAAGCATATATTTGCCACAGTAAATAATTTTGTTTATAGGAGATGGATACAATGGTTAAGATGATGGACGCATTGGTAAAACCAGAGAAAGGCCCAGGCCTTGTTCTCAAACAGGTTCCAGTTCCAACCCCGGGTCCCGGCGAAGTTTTAATTAAAATCCGTAAAACTGCTATCTGCGGGACAGACGTACATATCTATAAATGGGACGAATGGAGCGAAAAAAATATCGTTCCCCCAATTGTTGACGGCCACGAGTATGTTGGCGAAATTGCAGAATTAGGCGAAGGCGTAACGGGCCTGAAAATTGGCCAAAGAGTTTCCGGCGAAGGCCATATTGTATGCGGCCAGTGCTACAACTGCCGTACCGGCAACGGCCAGTGGTGCAAATACACCAAAGGCGTTGGCGTTAACCGCGACGGCGCTTTTGCTGAATACCTGTGCATTCCTGCAACAAACGTAATTACCATTGAGGACGACCTCCCAGACGAAATCGTTTCTTTCTTTGACGCTTTCGGCAACGCTACCCATACCGCTTTAATGTGGGATTTAGTTGGCAAAAACGTGCTCATCACAGGCGCTGGCCCCATTGGTATTATGGCCGTTGCTATTGCAAAATACGCCGGCGCAAGAACTGTTACCATTACCGATGTAAACGAATACCGTTTGGATTTAGCTAAAAAAATGGGCGCTACCAAAGCAGTTAACGTTGCAAAAGAAAAACTGGAAGACGTTATGAAAGAGCTTGGCTGTGAAGAAGGTTTTGACGTTGGTTTGGAAATGTCCGGCGCAGGCCCTGCATTAAATCAGCTGCTGAAATCCATGCAGTTTGGCGGCAAGGTTTCTCTCCTTGGTATTGCCGGCCCCGGTACAGTGGTTGACTGGAACGACATTATCTTTAAAGGCCTGCGGATCCAGGGCATTTACGGCAGAAAAATGTACGAAACCTGGTACCAGATGAAAGCTATGGTTCAGGGCGGTTTGGACCTTTCCCCAATTATTACACACCGCTACAACTACAAAGACTTTGAAAAAGGCTTTGAAGCAATGATTTCCGGTAATTCCGGTAAAGTAGTTTTGGATTGGACAAAATAAGTCTCTTTCCATAAAGTATACTTACTTATAAGTTTAAAGAAAGAAGGTTTTTCCAATGAATGCAAAAGAAGCTTTAAGTTTTTATGCTGCAGAAGTAGAAGGCATTAAAGAAGCTGGCACATATAAAGATGAAAGAATTATTACTACCCCTCAAAAAAGCCGTATTGACACTACAAAAACAAACGGCGTTTTAAATATGTGCGCCAATAACTACCTTGGCCTTTCCAACAACCCAGAGCTGATTGCTGCAGCAAAAGCAAGCTACGACAACTGGGGCTTTGGCCTTTCCTCTGTGCGCTTTATTTGCGGCACACAGAATATTCACAAACAGCTGGAAAGAAAAATTTCCGAATTTTTGGAAACAGAGGACACCATCCTTTACTCCTCCTGCTTTGATGCCAACGGCGGTTTGTTTGAAACACTCCTTGGCCCGGATGACGCAGTAATTTCCGACGAATTGAACCATGCTTCCATTATTGACGGCGTTCGTCTTTGCAAAGCAAAACGCCTGCGCTACAAAAACAACAACATGGAAGATTTAAGAGCAAAATTGGAAGAAGCAAAAGACTGCCGCATTAAGCTCATCGCCACTGACGGCGTATTTTCCATGGATGGCTTTATTGCAAACCTGAAAGGTATTTGTGATTTGGCCGACGAATACGGCGCTTTGGTAATGGTTGACGACAGCCATTCCACCGGCTTTATGGGCGAACACGGCAAAGGCACCGCAGAATACTGCGGCGTTATGGGCCGGGTAGATATTATTACTTCTACCTTGGGTAAAGCCTGCGGCGGCGCTTCCGGCGGCTACACCAGCGGCCGTAAAGAAATTATTGACCTGCTGCGCCAGCGCTCCCGTCCATACCTGTTCTCCAATACTTTGGCCCCCGCTATCTGCGCTGCTTCCCTGAAAGTATTTGAAATGCTTTCCGAATCCACCGCGCTGCGTGACAAAGTACACGAAAATACCGCTTACTTCCGTAAAGAATTAAGCAAACTGGGCTTTGACGTTCCAGAAGGGACCCACCCAATTGTTCCCGTTATGCTTTACGATGCAAAGGTGGCCCAGGAATTTGCAGCAAGAATGCTGGAAAAAGGCGTTTATGTTGTAGGATTCTGCTATCCGGTTGTTCCACAGGGCAAAGCAAGGGTACGTACCCAGGTTTCTGCCGGCCATTCCAAAGAGGATTTGGATTTTGCAGTAAAATGCTTTGGCGAAGTGAAAAAAGAAATGGGTATCTAACCTGTTGTTTTACACACAGGCGGAACTGTTCCGCCTGTGTGTTTTTTTGAGAAAAATTGAACGTTTATTCCTTGAAGTAAGAAAAATAATGAGGAAAATTTAAAAAATGTGTTGACAACATGGGGAACTTTTGGTATACTAACGTAGTATTCAGCGCATGACTTACTAGCTCAGCTGGCAGAGCACCTGACTTTTAATCAGGGTGTCCGGAG
>CAJTSZ010000175.1 GCA_910578755.1 uncultured Oscillospiraceae bacterium
GGCTATGCCCAACTTGTGTTTCGTTTGGAAGTACGGGGCCACTTCCAATCCTGTGCCAGAGGGACCTCCCCGGCCCCTTATCTTTCCACAGCAAAAGCTAAGGGGGAAAAGAAACAGCAATTTAGCGGCTTCTTGTGTTTTTACGCTTTTTTCGCTATAATACTTTTATAAAAAAGGGGGGCGGGAACCCGCCCCTGTAGAATTAGGAGAGTGCCTCTGTTATGAAACAAATAAAATACCTGCTCCTGGCCTTTGCCCCTTTGGCATTGGGCTTTATTATGTTGCAAATACCCCTTGCCCCCAACTTTTTCAGCCTGCTGTTTTACTTTGCCTGGTACTTTGTTGGCTACTCCTCCGGCAAAGATTTTGATACCCCCGCCGCCTCCTTTTTATTTGGTAATTTCCTGTCTGTCCTGCTTTTCTTTTTAGGCTCTACCCAGCTGCTGCGCCATGGGACCTATGCCTCCAACCTGTTTGGCCTGCTGCCCCAGCTGTTTTTTGCCCCGGCCAACCCTATTTCCGCCAAGGTAATGCTGAGCATTATTCAAACTTCCCCGGCCTTTGCCTGCCTGTGCTTAAGCTTCCTGCTTACCAGCATGGTATACATTTTAGGCTACTACCGCAAGCGGAGTGAAAAATAACCCCTTTTCAATGGGCGATTTCCTTTTTTAGCCAAGTTATCCTTTCATGGTAGGGTGACTTGGCTTTTTTTGCACTTTTTCGCAATTTTTCGTGTTTTTGTGAGGCTTCCTCTACGGTAAAGCTACGTTTGCCGCGGGCTAGGCCCGCAAGAAATTGGGGCGCCCCAAAGAAATGGCCCCTAATATCCCAGGGATCCTCCGGCCCTCACAAAACCACCAAAAACTCCAAATCCCCTCAAAAAACGGAGCCATCAAGGCTATGGGAATTGGGCTGCATTTGCACGGAAAAGAACCTTTTTTTCTTAAATTCTATATACTGTAAATTACATGATCCTTTTAAAGGGCCATGCTATACCCTTGTAAAGGAGATGATGAAACTGCCTGTTTCCATTTTACCCTACAACCGGGAAAAAGCCTGTGCCTACGCCCAGGCCTGGGCGAAAAAAAGAAACCCCGCCTACCTGGACTTTGGCGACTATGGCGGCGACTGCACCAACTTTATTTCACAGTGCCTGTACGCCGGCAGCGGCGTTATGGATTACACCCCTGTCTTTGGGTGGTACTATAATTCTTCCTATAACCGCGCCCCTGCCTGGACAGGCGTTGCCTACCTTTCCAACTACCTGCTGCGCTCCTCCTTAACCTCCGGCCCCTTTGCCCGGGAAATTCCCCAAGACTTGGCCCAGCCGGGGGACGTTATTCAGCTGCGGGGAAAGCAGGGGCTGTACCACTCCCTGTTTGTTATGGAAAAACAAGACGGCCGCATTTTGGTAGCTGCCCACGATTTTGATGCCTTATACCGGCCCCTTGCTTCCTACCGGCCTGCGGACTTTGTTCTTCTGCACATTGAGGGTGTACGATCCTACCAGTAGTTTAGAGAATTTTATACCTTTTTAAGTAATTTTTCCCTTTTTCATTAAAACAGGTTCTCATCTGTATAGATCCCCTTTTCTTTGTCCCATACTGTAAGCAATGAAAACTGGGATGGGACGTGAGAATTTGTACCTGAACAAGGTTGAAATTTGCGGCGTAAATACCGCCAAGCTAACTGTGTTAAGCGAAAAAGAAAAAATAGCCCTGCTGAAAAAAGCCCGGGAAGGGGACGAAAACGCCCGCCAAAAAATGATCAGCGGGAACCTGCGGCTGGTGCTCAGCGTGGTGCAGAAGTTTACCAACCGGGGTGAAAACTTGGACGATTTGTTCCAGGTAGGCTGTATTGGCCTTATTAAAGCCATAGATAACTTTGACCCCAACCAAAACGTACGTTTTTCCACCTACGGCGTCCCTATGATTATTGGGGAAATACGCCGTTACCTGCGGGACAACAATTCCATTCGGGTAAGCCGTTCTATGCGGGATATTGCCTACAAGGCTATGCAGGCGAAAGAAAAACTAATCAACGAAAAAGGCCAGGAACCTTCTGTAGAAGAAATTGCAAAAATAATGGAATGCAAAAAGGAAGACGTTGTGCTGGCCCTGGAAGCCATTGTGGACCCGGTTTCCCTGTACGAGCCAGTGTACTCCGACGGGGGGGACACTATTTTTGTTATGGACCAGGTAGGGGACGCCTCCGACGATATGGATTGGCTGGATGAACTTTCCATTCGCGAGGCCATACAAAACCTGAACCAGCGGGAAAAACGCATCCTTTCCCTGCGGTTTTTGCAGGGCCGCACCCAAATGGAGGTAGCCAAAGAGGTTGGCATCAGCCAGGCCCAGGTAAGCCGCCTGGAAAAAGGCGCTTTGGATAAAATTAAACACCAGGTATCGTAGCCTGGTGTTTTTCTTTTGGAGGCATGGGCTGTTTCTATGCCTGTACCATTGGGGGTTCCACCCCCAAACCCGGCCCCTTTCTTTCTACAGTGAAAGAAAGGGGGAAAGAAAGCACACCAGGGGTTACCCCCCTGGACCCCTTGCGCGGCACAGCCGCGCATTTGTTTGCAGCTCTCAAGAAAAGGCGGCAACCGGTGTTTGTACAGCGGTACAATTATAATATGGCCCCATACTGCGCATGCTCATATGGCCACATTATAAGTTCGCTGTACTGCACAACGGTTGGTCTGCCCAAAGGAGGGGGCAGACTACCCGTTTAGTAGCCTCGCCTGCGCTCGGTATTACCAAACTTTAGGGGCCACAATCCCAAAGTCCACACAGCGGGAAGCCCGACCTCACCTTGGGGAGGGCTTGGCCTCACGCAGGGGAGTGTTCCTTGTATACTGGCCATGTAGCTTGTCTACGGCCTTTTTAAATAAAAACACTCCCCGAGTGTGGACAACCGCTTGTAGTTAGTGGCAGTATGTGGCGCCGCGGAGCCTTTCCCATTGGCTCCGCGGAAGGGGGCCAGGGGTGAAACCCCGGCATTTTTCTTTTCCATATTTCTTTTGATGTCA
>CAJTSZ010000176.1 GCA_910578755.1 uncultured Oscillospiraceae bacterium
GGGGGAAGAGGCACCATGGGCAACCCTGGTTTGCAAATACTCCTGCATGGGCTACCAGAAGGATTTGAAAGGCGTAAAAATTATGCCTAATGAAAACCACAGATACGAAAATATGTACTATTAACAGGGATAGTATCCCTAATATATTTATGGCGGCAGTAATGCCGCCATAAATACGTTTTGGAACAGGGTGCCGTATCGGGAAAAAATTGCAAATAAATACATGAAAAGTTATATTACCCGTTATTTTTTTAACGGTATTCATGTTTTAAAAGAAAAAACAATAAATTGTGAACAAAGTTTGTCCTAATATTTTATAAAAATTTAATAAACTTAACGCAAATGCCTTGTTCAATTTTTAGTTTTGTGCTATTCTAACCACAGTTCTTTTGGAACTGTTTCCCCAGTGGTATGTACTGTATAAATATTACAGGCATACATAAGAACGATGTTTTATTACGTGAGTAAGAAAACAGAAATCCATTTTTAGGAGGTTAGAGGACCATGAAAAACACAAAAAGAGCAGTATCTTTGCTGTTAGCTGCTGCTATGATGGCTGGTTTTGCTTTAACTGGTTGTTCTTCTACAGAAGATAAAAAACCAGCAGAAGACACACCATCTACACCAGGCACAACAACAGAAGATAAAAAAGACAGCGAACCGGCAACTGCAGAAAACAAAAAGGAAGATTTTGTTGTAGCTGTTAGCTCTGACTTGAAAACATTGGACCCACATGAAACTAACGACTCTGCTTCAAGCTTAATTTATGCTCACCTGTACAGCTGCCTGACTCAGCTGGACGAAAGCGGCAATATTATTGGCGACTTGGCTGAAAGCTGGGAAAAAAGTGACGATGAACTCACTTGGACATTTAAACTCCGCCAGGGCGTTAAATTCCATGACGGTTCTGAATTTAAAGCAAGCGACGTTAAATTCTCTATTGAAAGAGAAAAGAACAGCGCCCGTAACGCTTACATGGTAGAAAAAATTCAGGAAGTTGTTGTTGACAACGACTACCAGGTAACTTTTAAAATGGCTGAACCAGACGGTTCCTTGCTGTACAACTTGGCTCAGGGCGGTAGCTCTATGTTCTCTGAAGCTGCTGTTACAGCTGCTGGCGACAAATACGCCGAAAACCCAATTGGTACTGGCCCAATGAAATATGTTGAATGGGTACCAAACGACCACATTACCCTGGAAAGGTTTGACGATTACTATGCAGGGGCCCAGGCTTCCAAAACCGTTACTTTCCGCGTAATTCCTGAAGGCTCCAGCCGTACCATTGCTTTGGAAAACGGCGAGGTTGACGTTGTAGGCGGCGTTGTTGCTATCGACGTCAGCAAAGTTGTTGAAAACCCAAACCTGGAACACCAGATGGTTACAAACACCGGTGTTGAATACTTGGGCTTCAACTTTGAAAGAGAACCATTCAAAGATGTTCGCGTTCGTCAGGCTATTGCTTACGCTATCAACAAAGAAGATATCGTTAACGTAGTACTGGAAGGCAACGGCGTAGTTTCCAACACAGTTGTTGGCCGCCCAATCCCTGGTTGCGACACAACCGTTGAAGGTTACCCCTACAACCCAGAAAAAGCAAAAGAACTGTTGGCAGAAGCTGGTTTCCCAGATGGCTTTAAAACCACAATTAAAACTTCTGGCGATACCCGTAACCAGGAAGCTGTTTTGATTCAGGCTAACCTTGCCGAAGTAGGTATTGAAGCTGAAATCATCCTCCTTGACTGGGGTGCATACCTGGAAAGCATTAACGGCGGTGACATGGATACCTACATCATTAGCTGGGGTAACCCAACTATGGACCCTGCTGAAAGCTTGAACCCATTGTTCAACACCAAAAACTGGGGCCCAACCGGTAACCGTATGCATTACTCCAACGCAGAAGTTGATGCCCTGCTGAACGAACTGATGGCAGTTAGTGATATGGACAGACGTTTGGAACTTTCTTCCGAAATTCAGCACAAAGTAGTAGCAGATGCTCCTTGGGCTACCCTGTTCAGCAAAAATAACTGCCTGGCATACCGCAAAGGCCTGAAAGGCTTGAAGGTAATGCCTAACGACGTTCACCTCTACTACAATATGTCCTACTAATGGGGAAAACCCTTTTAAGTAGTTTGACAAAAAGTTTAGTTGTGAATCTGGGGAAATAATAACACATCCTATTTTTAAGCTGTTTTTAGCTTAAAAATAGAACACCTTTAAATGCCGCCCGGCTGCTGCTTAGCAAAAGTAGTGACCGGGCGGTTGAAGGATGTACTAAAATACTGCAATGTTGGTAATTTTTTTGTTAAGTGGGCTGTGCGTAACAAAAACAACATCTATTTAAAATTCACGCCGGCGCGCAGCGGCGGATTGGACGGTAACGATGTCTAGATATGTATTAAAAAGGCTTTTAATGTTGATCCCTGTAATTTTGGGCGTAACATTTTTGGTTTACTTTATTCTTGGCCTCACACCTGGCGACCCTGCAACCCTGATCACAGGCGGTGAAGCTGACGAAGCAACAGTAGAAGCAGTTCGTGAAGAGCTGGGCCTCAACGACCCGGTTGTTGTACAGTATGCAAGATACATGTGGGACCTGCTCCATGGCGACATGGGTGAGTCCTGGTCAACAAAACGTGACGTATTTAAGTCTGTTATGGATGTAATGCCTAATACCTTAAAGCTGGGCTGGTGGTCCATGGTATTCTGTATTGTAACCTCTTTGCCAATTGGTATTATTTCCGCCACCAAGCAGTATTCCATTATGGATAACGTCTGCATGGTATTGGCGCTTTTGGGCTTGGCTACGCCAAACTTCTGGCTGGGCCTTATGCTGGTGCTGCTGTTCTCCCTGAACTTAGGCTGGGTACCTTCCGGCGGTATGTCTGGCTGGAACAGCTTAATCCTTCCTGTATTTACCCTGGGTACCAGCGATATGGCGCTGCTTACCCGTATGACCCGTTCTTCCATGCTGGAGGTTGTCCGTCAGGACTACATTAGAACAGCAAGAGCAAAAGGTGT
>CAJTSZ010000177.1 GCA_910578755.1 uncultured Oscillospiraceae bacterium
CAACGGTTGGTCTGCCCAAAGGAGGGGGCAGACTGCCCGCTTAGTAGCCTCGCCTACGCTCGGCGTTACTGCATTTGCAGGCTTTAACGGTTAGGGTTTCTACAACACTGAAAGTATGACCGGCGAACGCCATTGAAATATAATAACCGCTTTGCGGTTATTATACCACACGCCAGCGGGTGAGGGAAAGCGGTTCCTTTCCCATTAGGGAAAACTTCCCCGGCATAAAGGGACCAGCAATGCAAACAATAAGCATGAGGTGATAGAATATGTCAAAAAAACCCGCTACTGCAAAAAACACGCCGCCCCCAAGCAAAACGGATTCCCTGCGTTTAAACCCTCAAAACCGCCTTTGTCCCTTGTTTGACAGCTCCTGCATTGCCATGTTCCCTGTAGGAAAACGGGATAAAATGGGATTCCGCGTGGTGGACAACTGCTGTGAGGACCATATTATGTAACCTCTGCCGCCTTTTGGCGGCTTACATAACCGCAAATAACTGAAAAGCATATAATTTTACATTTTCTATAAAATTCGACAAAATTTTACTTTATCTTTGCACAGCCTATTATTTTGTGGTAAAATAATTATATAACTACTTTTTCTAATACTATTGTAACCTGTCCCGCCTTCTTTTAACCGGGGTGGGAATATTGTTCCTTATGACTTTTGATATAGACAGATAAAGGGGTAAAAATATGAAAGAATTCCATATTGGCGAAGTAATAAAGAAAAAACGGTTGGAGCTGGGCCTGAGCCAAATTGAACTGTGCGGCGGTATTTGTGATATTTCCACCATGTCCCGCATAGAAACAGGAAAACAGACCCCAGCCAAAAACAAGCTGGCCCTTTTGCTGGAACGGCTGGATTTACCCAGCGAACGGTACTTTGCCCTGGTGAGCCAGCAGGAAGCCGATATTCAAAATTTGCAGACGGAGATTATTTTCTGCCACGCCCGAAAGGATCCAAAGGCGGGGTTGGAAAAGCTGGCGGCCTTGGAGGCTATTGTGGAGGAGGACGACCACATTACCCAGCAGTTTATCCTGCGCAACAAGGCTGGAATGGGGTATTGGGAAAACGGCGAAATTAAGCCTTACACACAGGAACAAACCTTAGAGCTGCTGTATGAGGCCATCCGCCTGACGGTGCCAGGGTTTTCCATTGAAAACTTTGAGGCGGGGCGCTACGGCGTGGAGGAAATTAAAATCATCAACCAAATTGGCCTTTGTTATTATGATATGGGGGACAATAAAAAAGCAGTGAGCATTTACCGCCCACTGCTACATTACATAAAAAATACCTTTTGCAACCTGGAACAGGCCCATCTGTTGGATCTTCTTGTTTCCTACAACTATGGCCTGGCCCTTTACATGGAAAAGGAGTACGAGGCCGCCCTAGAAATTGCCCAGGCCGCCCGGCGAAGCTGTATTCACTCCAACCGTTACACTACCTGCTTTGGGGGAGTGCTGTATCTGATCTCCCACAGCCTGTACAAGTTAGGGCGGATTGAGGAGTGCCGCCAGTACTTTTACCAGGCCTACTACGTTTACATGGCCTTAGAGGACTTTAAGGATGCCCAAATGATCAAGGACAATGCGGCGGAGTTCGGTCTGGATATTACCCTGGAATGTTAGTGGTCAACAGCACCGCCGGGGTTTCCTTCGTTGTAGGGTACAGCTTCGTTTTCCCCTTGGCCGTTATTTCCATCTTCATTTTCCTGGGATTCCTGGGTAGGGGGGTTCCCGTTAACAATGCAGGAAGGGTCGTTGCAGGCTTCCCACACCTGGGAGGCCGCACAGAAACACAAGGCTGCGGATAAAAATAGTGATAATAGTTTTTTCA
The DNA here is from genome assembly GCA_910578755.1 of uncultured Oscillospiraceae bacterium. Taxonomy (GTDB): domain Bacteria; phylum Bacillota; class Clostridia; order Oscillospirales; family Ruminococcaceae; genus Negativibacillus. Next base: position 1,841 of record CAJTSZ010000177.1, read on the forward strand.
TGCAAATTCTCCTTTACTTAGAAAATAATTGAAAATAATTGTAAACATTTTACCACTTTCTACCTAAAAAATCTATATTATTTTTGCACAAATTTTAATTTGCGTGAAATCACATAGACTTTGCAAAATGTATGAATTATTATAAACCTGTGAGGAAAATTTATGGTAAATATTGTGCTACCCCGGTTTTGGGCACTCCGGGGAACGGCTGAGAGGAGTACCTGCCTTTAAGGCAGGAGCAAAATGCGCCGCGCTGCGGTCCTGGTGCTGAGTTACTGTAAGCAGGCGCGCACTTCGCTCCACAATATACCTGTAGGATTGAACCTCATGCAATAAATCTCCTTATATGGAAGGCAGGCGGGGCGTATGCCCGCCTGCTTTCTTATTTTTTGTGTTATTGGGGCTTTTGGCCTAAGACCTGTGCTTTAGTTTTGCGGGGCTTTCAGCCCCGCACCCAGGCCTGTGCTGGCGGGCTTACGCAAGCCCAAAACTTACAGCGATGTACCGCTGTAAGTTAGCAAGTTGGGCATAGCCCAACTTGTGGCCCCATTCTTTTGTAGGCCTACCCGGCCGGGGCCCTATTTCTTTCTGTGAAGAAAGAAATAGGGGAAAGAAAGTCATTGGTGGCTGCCGCCCCCAAGCCCCTGCTTATTTGCTTCTGCCTCTCAATGAAAGGCGGCAACCGGTGTTTGGAGAGTGTTTCATTATAACGTGGCCACAGACAAGCTGTATGGCCATGTTACAAGGACACTCTCCTGCACAACGGTAGGTCTGCCCAAAGGAGGGGGCAGACTGCCCGCTTAGCAGCCCTGCCTACGCAGGGCGTTACTGAATTTGTGGGCTCTAACAGTTAGAGTTGCAAGTTACAGGTTCGCACAGCGGGAATGCCGCCCCCACCTTTGGGCGGCATTGGCCTCATGAAAAAAGCGTTCCTTTTTCCATGGCCATGCACGTATGTGCGGCCTATGGAAGTGAAAACGCTTTTTGAGTGTGGGCAACCGTACTTGGTCAGTGGCACTGTTTGAAGCCGGGCGGCCTTTTGCGCCAGCAGGCCGACCGGGGGGTTCAAAGGGGCTTTTGCCCCTTGCGGCGCTTCTTTTCCCCCTTTTCTTTCGCTGTAGAAAGAAAAGGGG
>CAJTSZ010000178.1 GCA_910578755.1 uncultured Oscillospiraceae bacterium
ATGGGGGTGATGATGGCAACGCCCGCACCGGTAAAAATAGGTGTTTTCATAAGGCAACGCTCCATTTCTGTGGCTTTACCCGGCAGGGCAAAGCGGCATTGGTTTTTATTCGTCTAAAAAGCCTTTGGAGGCCATGAGCTCGGCCATAAGCACCGCGCCCCCGGCAGCGCCCCGCAGGGTGTTGTGGGAAAGGCAGACAAATTTGTAGTCGTATTGGTTATCCTCCCGCAGGCGGCCAATGGAAACAGCCATGCCGCCTTCCAGGTTGCGGTCCAGCTTTGTTTGGGGGCGGTTTTCTTCCGCAAAGTAATGGAGGAACTGCTTGGGCGCGCTGGGCAGGCTGTGTTCCTGGGGGTAGCCGCGGAAGTTTTCCCAGGCAGCCAAAATTTGGTCCTTGGTAGGCTTTGTTTCAAAGGAAACAAAAACAGCGGCCAGGTGTCCGTCGGAAACAGGAACCCGGATGCACTGGGTTGTAAAGGAAGGGGCGGCGGCGGGAACAATTTGGCCGTTTTCCACAGCGCCCCAAATTTTCAGCGGCTCCTGTTCGCTTTTTTCCTCTTCACCGCCAATAAAGGGGATGACATTGTCCTGCATTTCCGGCCAGGTTTCAAAGGTTTTGCCCGCGCCGGAAATGGCCTGGTAGGTGCAGGCCAGCACCTGGGTAATGCCAAAGGGCTTTAAGGGGTGCAGGGCAGGCACATAGCTTTGCAGGGAGCAGTTGGATTTTACTGCAATAAAGCCCCGTTTTGTACCAAGGCGGCGGCGCTGGGCCTCAATAACGTCGGTGTGTTGGTCGTTAATTTCCGGGACAATCATGGGAACGTCCAGCGTGCCCCTGTGGGCGGAGTTGTTGGACATAACAGGGCATTCCAGTTTGGCATACCGTTCCTCCAGTTCCCGTGTTTCCTGTTTGGAAAGGCTGACAGCGCAGAACACAAAATCCACCTGGGAAGCAATAGTTTCCGCGTCGGCCACAGCGTCCAAAACCACCATGGTTTTTACCTGCTGGGGAATAGGGGTACCCATAGCCCAGCGGCTGCCAATGGCCTCCTGGTAGGTTTTCCCGGCGGAATGGGCAGAGGCGGCCACATGGGTTAAACGGAACCAGGGGTGGTTTTCCAGCAGGGTAATAAACCGCTGGCCCACCATGCCGGTAGCGCCAATAATTCCAACACGATATGTTTTCATAAGTAACAGTCCTTTCCAAATAACATGGCGCGGCCTTTTACAGCAAAAGCACCGCCTTTTATTTATTATATGCGTTTTTATGGTTTTGGTACCTTTTTTAGCTGGTTTTATTGCTTTTTGCCTGAAACTTTGCTTGAAGCAAAAGGAAAAAGAAACTGCCGCCTTTGTGGAAGAAAAAACGGCTATAAATAAAAAGAACCGGTTGAAAACCGGCACAATTTACAATATAATAGAGGTATTGACGCCCTGCAAACAGGAACAGCCAACCCGATAGCGCTTCACCTTGTTAAAGGTGACAGTTATACGCTTTTTCAGCAGTATAACCAGGGCAATGTTTGCCGGAACATCCCCTTCGGCGGCGTTGCCTTTTCCGCAGCATACCAGCTTTGGCAGCCTAAACTGCGGTACTCATCAAAGTCGCACCTCTATCTGTAAAATATTCAGTTATTTTGACGGCCTGGGGCACTGCCCCAGCGCGGAAACTTTTTTTAATAGTATCATTGTGGGGGCGCTCTGTCAACAGCTTTTGCCCTGCATGGGCGATTTTACGGATATTTTTTCGTAAAAAAGCGGAAAAGGCAGATGCCGAAAGGCGTTTGCCAAGGGCTTACCATAGGGTTTATAACAAAAGGAGCAAGCATTATTTATGAAAAAGTCAGATTTTTGGTTCGATTTGCCCCAGGAGCAAATTGCCCAAACCCCAATAGAACCCCGGGATCACTCCCGCCTGCTGCGGCTGAACCCGGTTACCGGCGAGTGTACCCACCACCATTTTTATGACATTGTGGATATGCTGAACCCTGGCGATTTGTTGGTGGTAAACGACAGCAGGGTGATTCCCGCCCGGCTGTACGGCAATAAAAAGGGCACCGGCGCAGGGATAGAGCTGCTGCTGTTGGAGCAGAAGGGCCAGGACCTTTGGGAAGCCCTGGTAAAGCCGGGAAAAAAAATGAAGCCCGGCGCCCAGGTTACCTTTGCCGACGGCCTGCTGGAGGCTCTTGTGCTGGAAACCCTGGAAGGGGGCAGCCGGCTGGTGCAGTTTTCCTATGACCACACCAAGGGCACCTTTTTTGAAATTTTGGAGCAGATTGGCCAAATGCCCCTGCCGCCCTATATTACCGAAAAGCTGAAGGATAAGGAACGCTACCAAACAGTGTATTCCCATGAGCCGGGCTCGGCGGCGGCGCCTACGGCAGGCCTCCACTTTACCCCGGAGCTGCTCCGCCGCATGGAAGAAAAAGGGGTGCGCCTTGCCAAGGTGACACTGCACGTTGGGCTGGGAACCTTCCGCCCGGTAAAGGAGGAGGAGATTACCGACCACAAGATGCACTCGGAGCATTACCTGCTGCCGGAGGAAACCGCCCAGCTTATTAATGAAACAAAGGCGGCGGGCAAGCGGGTGATAGCGGTGGGAACCACCAGCTGCCGCACCTTGGAAACCATTGGCCAAATGCAGCAGTTCCCCCTGCACCAGCAGGAGGGCTATACGGAAATTTTTATTTACCCCGGTTACCAGTTTAAAGTGCTGGACGGGCTGATTACCAATTTCCACCTGCCGGAAAGCACACTGATTATGCTGGTGAGCGCCCTGGCCGGGTACGAAAACACCATGGCCGCTTATAAAACTGCGGTGGAGGAAAAGTACCGCTTTTTCAGTTTTGGGGATGCGATGTTTATTGGA
>CAJTSZ010000179.1:0-2218 GCA_910578755.1 uncultured Oscillospiraceae bacterium
GGAAGGAAGGGCGGTTTACCCAGGTTTTGTGGACGCCCACTGCCACATGGGAATGTTTGAGGAGGGCCTGGCCTTTGAAGGGGACGACGGCAATGAAATGACAGAGCCCGTTACCCCCCACCTGCGGGGCCTGGACGCTATCAACCCCAACAACCGCAGCTTTTTGGAAGCAGCAGAGGCAGGCGTAACCACTGTGGTTACCGGCCCGGGCAGTGCCAACCCTATTTCCGGCCAGTTTTGCGCCATGAAAACTTATGGCAAAGTAGTGGATAAAATGGTGTTCCGCCAGCCAGCAGCCATGAAGTTTGCCTTGGGTGAAAACCCAAAAGCAACCTACAATGAAAAAGGCCAAACTCCAACTACCCGCATGGCTATTGCTGCCTTAATTCGGGAGGAGCTGCAAAAGGCCCTGCGCTACATGGAGGACTGCCAAAAAGCCCAGGAGGATGAAGAAACGGACCCGCCGGAGTTTGACGCAAAAAGCGAGGCCTTGCTTCCCGTGTTAAAGGGGGAGGTAAAAGCCCATTTTCATTGCCACCGCGCCGACGATATTTTTACTGCCATCCGCTTGGCAAAAGAGTTTGGGCTGGAGTACGTGCTTATCCACTGTACCGAGGGCCATTTGGTGGCAGAAGAATTGGCCCAGGAGCAGGTAAAAATTGTATGCGGCCCCCTTATGACTACCCGCAGCAAGCCGGAGCTGGCCAATGCTACGGATGCCAACCCAGGCATTTTAAACCGGGCTGGCTTAAAGGTGGCCATTTGCACCGATTACAGCGTGCTGCCTATTGGCTTTTTGCCTATTAGTGCCGGTTTTGCCGTGCGGGAAGGTATGGAGTACATGGAAGCATTAAAGGCAATTACCATTTACCCCGCCCAAATTTGCGGCATTGACGATAGGGTGGGCTCCATTGCTGTGGGAAAGGATGCCGACTTGGTGGTGTTTTCTGCCGACCCGCTTACCATTGCCGCCAAGGCGGAAATGGTATTTATTAACGGGAAAAAAGTAAAAGGCTAAGAACCTGTATTCACAACCATGCTATGAACACAGGTTCTAACTTAATACCATACAAATTCGGCAGCCGCAGGGTTGCCGAATTGCTCTATAAAACAAAGTACACCATAGCTAAAAGGAAGTAGTTGGCTTTCGTCCAAATTTAAACAGAATGGGGCAAACTTTTGCTGTAGAAAGAAATAGGCCCCGCCCTTTTAAAAATTAAAAAACTTATTGCAATAAACTTGGAAAAAAACAGCACTATACTGCTGACAATACAAATTTCCCAAAGGGAAAACTTTCTTTTTAAAGAGAATTTTTTTGAAAAAAGAATTGCCTACAAGTGTCGCTTATGATAAAATAGCTTAAGAAACCACTGTATTGCAATCCTTTGCAGGTTTTGCAGGGCGGCAGGCACAGCATTGGCTTTGGTCCTTGGGCCCGGCAGGGGAAAGCTTTACATATAAGGGGGAAGTAATGGCTACTATTATTAAAATACAAAATCTGCGTAAGGTGTACCCGGTAGGAAAAGAACGAGTGGTCGCCCTCAATAGCATTAACCTGGAAATTGAGCAAGGGGAAATTTGCTGTATTTTGGGAACCTCCGGTTCCGGTAAATCTACATTGCTCAACCAACTGGCCGGGCTGGAAAAGCCAACAAAAGGTAGTGTCACTATTGGCAAAACAAATATATCCAAACTTTCGGAAAAAAAGCTGGCAAAATTCCGACAAAAAAATATTGGTTTTGTGTTTCAGTCCTACAACCTGTTGCCTTCCTACACAGCCCTGGAAAACGTGGCTATGCCCCTGATGTTTCGAGGTATTCCAAAGCGGCTGCGCAATAAGCGGGCAGCAGCCCTAATCAAAGCTGTAGGCTTGGGCAAGCGCATGAAGCACAAGCCAACGCAAATGTCTGGCGGCCAGCAGCAAAGGGTGGGTATTGCCCGCGCCTTTGTAAGCAAGCCTAAAATTATTTTTGCCGATGAACCCACTGGCAACCTGGATACCAAAACTACCCGGGAAGTTATGGAAATGATGGTAAACCTGTGCCGCAAATACAACGAAACTCTGGTGCTGGTTACCCACGACAGGGACTTGGCCCTTTATGCCGACCGCATTATTACCCTACAGGACGGGAATGTAACCGGGGATAAGAAAAACGAATCCATTGCCCGCACGGAAGAACAAATACAGGCGGAAAAAGACAAGGAAAAAGAGCAAAAA
>CAJTSZ010000179.1:2249-2821 GCA_910578755.1 uncultured Oscillospiraceae bacterium
CCAGGAGAAGGCGGTTTCCCAGCAGGCTGAAGCACTTAAGGCCCCGCCTGAAACGCCTGAAGCGGGTTTAGTCATGCAAGAAGAACCCTTGCCGCCGCAGGAAAACGGGGATGAGGGAGTAGGGGCGCTTTTGCCTGCCCTCCAGCCGACGCTCCAGGAGCCTTCATTGGTGCAGGAAACAGTGAAAAAAGAAGAAGTAACCATATAACGGAGGAAAGCAATGAAACTGTTAAAACGAATTTTACCCATTATTCTTGTGCTTATTATGCTGGGCGGTACCATTATCAGCGCCTTTGCCTTGCCTGCCTTTGCGGCGGATACAACCCTATCAAACATAATATCCATGAACCGTGTAAAAGACTACCCCAAAATTCAGTTTAAAAAGGGAGATGAGGTATTATTTAAGTCCGACAATAGTGCATTGGGTACAAGTGACGGTTGGATTTATGCCAAGTCTGACAAGCTTTCCTTCAATGAAAATAGTGTGAAATATGGGGATAATTCCTATAAAAAATATGATTCCATATCAGTAGAATTTGGGTATTCGGATATTAACTCCCCTGTAAAAGGTG
>CAJTSZ010000180.1 GCA_910578755.1 uncultured Oscillospiraceae bacterium
ATAATGCTGCTTTTTCATCCTAACAAACAAATGATAATAAAAGACGCCCGGTGTCTTAACGACGCGGGCGTTTTGATAGCAATTAAAGAGCTGCTTTTGCTTTTTCAACAAGAGATGTAAATGCTGCTGGGTCATGAATAGCAATTTCGGAAAGCATTTTTCTGTTGAGTTCAATACCAGCTTTTTTCAGGCCATTGATGAATACAGAATATGTTGTATTGTTCATACGGCAAGCAGCGGAAATTCTTGTAATCCACAGTCTTCTAAAGTCACGTTTTTTCTGTTTACGGCCAATATAAGCGTACTGGCCAGATTTATAAACAGCCTGTTTTGCGGTTTTAAAAAGTCTGCTTTTACCACCAAAATAACCTTTAGCAAGTTTTAAAACTTTTTTTCTTCTTTTGCGGGTCATCATTGCGCCCTTAACACGAGCCATATCTTTATCCCTCCGTTAGGTAATTTTCAAATTATTATTTATAAGGAATCAGCAATTTAATTGCGCGAACATTTGTTTTATCCGCGTAAGCTGCTTTTCTTAAACCTCTTTTACGTTTGCTGGTTTTACCTGCATTGTTGAGCAAATGAGATTTGTAAGCATGGGCGCGTTTAATTTTACCGTTTTTAGAAACTTTAAAACGTTTTTTAGCCCCTGTATGGGTTTTAAGCTTCGGCATTGTAAATTTCCTCCCTTTAATCTACTTTGTATTTTTGGCAGATATAAACATCACCAAACTGCGCCCTTCCATTTTAGGCTGTTTATCAATGACACCATGTTCTGCACAGGCCTGCACAAAACGTTCCATAATAGCGTTGCCCAGCTCTGGGTGAGCCATTTCCCTGCCGCGGAAACGGATAGAAACCTTTACCCTGTCGCCGTGGTCCAGGAATTTAATCGCCTGGTTCGCTTTTGTGTTAAAGTCGTGGGTATCTATTTTTAAAGAAAGGCGAACTTCCTTCACTTCCACCACTTTTTGCTTTTTCTTTGCTTCTTTTTCACGTTTTGCCTGTTCAAAGCAATATTTACCATAGTTCATAATGCGGCAAACCGGTGGAACAGCCTTAGGAGCAATATTAACAAGGTCCAGGTTTTCTTTTTTAGCCATAGCTAAAGCATCTTTTGTTGGCATAATGCCAAGCTGGGTGCCGTCAGATGCCACTACGCGGATTTCCTTGTCTTTAATTTCTTCATTGATAAACATTTCCTTTTTGCTAATGGTAAAGCACCTCCAAAGTACTGTAAAAATAAATAAGCGTAGACAGCAATCTCCGTCTACGCTTTCATCATTACGAAATGACTGTGTTAAACATGGCTATGCCTTAACACTGACGTATTAACCATACTGCACTGTGTGAGCAGGTGAGAACGGAATTGAAGTTCTACTTTGTTTTCTTGAACATCTTATCACGCAAAATAGGCATTGTCAATACTTTTTTAAGATATTTTTTCCTTTTGCAAGTATAAAAGAAAAAATCCGATAGAATACGCTGTCAACATTGTTTCGATAAGCCAGTATATAAACAACAGCTATGAGAACAGGCAGCAGCATACCTGCGGCGTTAAGCAGGGATAATGCCGCCCTCATAACTCATGTATGCACCCAACACGCTGAATCTTGTAATTTTGTTGTAATTTTGGCTCCGCACAGGGCCGCTGCCAAAGTATGTCCGCCTTCATGCAAAACAACATAAACCGGAAAGACAATCAGCAAACTTACCATTAAAGATACAATTACTTTTACTTTAACCTTTGAATTCATTCAACGCACCTCGCAAATTTTAGCCTGTTAGGACATATCTCCTCTCAGAAGGGATAATATTTTTAAAATTTTTCCATACCACCCTTAGTAAGGGGAAACACGCCGGCCCCTTTGCGGCTTCCCCTTGCCAAATTCCGCCTCTTAAAAAGCTGGATGTTTCCCGTGGTTTTTTGTGGTTTTGTAAGGCCGCCCTACTCCTCATTTACTAAAGGATAATTTCCCCCTTTTGGTAAAGGGAATAGATAATTTTTTCCTTTACAGGTTTTTCCAACAGCGTTTGGGCAATTACGGCGTACAGCTTCAGCTGTTCCCCATAGCGGCTGGCCAATTCCCCTGGGTCATAGGTACGGTCTGTTTTAAAGTCCACCAAAACAAGCTGCCCTTCCTCTTCAAAAATAAGGTCGGCAATGCCCTGCACCGCTATTTTGTTTTCCCCAATTTGCGGGATAACTTGCTCCAGTTCCTTTTTACCCATTTCCACCATGAAGGCAAATTCCCGTTTTACCCAAGGCGCCCTTTTTATGCGCCGGTACAGCGGGGACTGGTAGTATGCCTGAATTGCCGTCCTGTCCAGGCTTTTGGCTTCCTCCGCCGTTAAAAAGCTTTGGCTTACCAGGCGGGAAATTTCCTGTTCCAGGTCCTTTTCCCCTTTTTCGTGGCAAGCATAGGAGAGGAAGTTGTGCATGGCCGTTCCCTTTTGGGCGCCGGTCATCCCTTCTTTTTTTAAGAAATTGGGCTCCTTGGAAAGCGGCTTTTCCCCTTCCGTTTCCAGCTGGACAATTTGGGAAACCGTTAACTTGGAAGGCAGCCTGGTAGCCGCTATATTTTGGTATTGCCACTGTACCTGGCTTTGTATTTGGTTTACAAGCAGCGGGTCCTCTGCGCTTACAAAGGCTTTTTCTTTTAAAGCTGCCTTTGGCTCCTCCTCCCATCCCCGGAACAGGCGAAAAATAAACCGGCTTTCCGGCTGGGTCACATTTTCTTCGGCACGGGCGCCGCAATC
>CAJTSZ010000181.1 GCA_910578755.1 uncultured Oscillospiraceae bacterium
CAAGCAAATAGTAACAGAATAAAAGGCCAGCCGAGAGGCTGGCCTTTTTCCTTATCCTTATTGCAGGGAATCGTTGTTGTTTTTGGGGAGAGTCCCTCTTTGGGGCTGGAGGGCTCCTAAAAAGAAACACAGGCTGAGGGAAAAAAGTTTTAAACAGCAGCCTTAAAAATGGAACTTCCAAGGTGGCTCCCGCAAAAAGATTATCAAAAAATAAACTGCCCAAGCGGCGCAAAACCCAGCTAAAAGCAAGGGGATTGCGGCCAAAAGTTTAAAGCGGGAGTTTTTCCAAATCTCCTGCGCTACTTTTAGAAAACCAACTGCAAAGCCTGCCGCTACCAATATTGCTACCAAAATGAAAAAATACGCTAATCCCATAGTTTGCACCTACTATTTGTTTTATTGTTTATCTGAAAAATACTCTAGCATCTGCTATAGAAAGAATACGTTAAAATTAACACTTCCAGTGTAGGTATAAAAAAAGCGCCCCCGCCAAAGTGGGAGCGCAATTTGTTTGCGGTGGTTCACCGCTGGCGGAGAAGGAGGGACTCGAACCCTCGCACCGGTTACCCAGCCTACACCCTTAGCAGGGGTGCCTCGTCACCAACTTGAGTACTTCTCCAAATTGATAAACATAATCAACAAGTTATATTATACTACATTTTTTATAAAATGCAATAGTTTTTAAAAAAAAATAATGTTTTATATTAAATTTTATGTTCAAACACAAGCTGGGCTGTTTTTTGGAGTTTGGCAGTATGCAAAACGCCAAAGGTTGGAAGAAAGCACGGCTGTTAACGCCGCAAAAAACTTCGAAAAATCTCCAAAAACTTGCCAGTATTCATAAAAAAGGGGCAAAACTGCCTTTGTATGAAAATATCCTTGGCTGGGTGAAAGCCTAATTTTTGTACCCGCCAAAACCTAAAACGCAGCTGGGGCCAATTTAAGGGCGTTGGCACTTTCTCCCTTGTTAAGTGATGGTTACTTTTTACCTGCAAACCAAAGAGCCCGGACAAAAACCCGGGCCCTTTGGTAAAAAGAAATAGGAGAAAGAAAACATCGTGGTTATACACAGCGGCCAAGCAGCTCTGTGGGATTAGTATATTCCAAGCCAAAGGCCTCGGCAACACCAATGCAGGTGCATTTGCCGTTGTAGCAGTTTAGGCCCTCCATAAGGCCGCTGTCAGCCATACAAGCTTCTTCTGCCCCCAGTTTGGCCAGACGCAGCCCGTAGGGCAGGGTAGCGTTGGAAAGGGCTTGGGTGGAGGTGCGGGCAACTGCCCCTGGAATATTGGCAACGCAATAGTGAATAATGCCATTTATCTGGTAAATTGGGTCGGCATGGGTGGTGGGGCGAGAGGTTTCGGCGCAGCCGCCCTGGTCCACAGCCACATCGGCAATGACAGCGCCAGGTTTCATAATGGAAAGATCCTCTTTTTTTATCAGCTTTGGTGCGCTGCGCCCAGGCAGCAGCACGGCGCCCACAACTAAATCCGCCTGGGAAAGGGCTTTGCGCACATTGTCCCTGGTGGAGTAAAGGGTGGTAATCTGCCGCGGGAAAATATCGTCCAAATAGGCCAAGCGGCGCAGGTTTACATCCAAAACAGTGACGTTGGCCCCCATACCCACTGCAATTTTGCAGGCGTTGGTGCCAACATTGCCGCCGCCTAAAATGACTACATTGCCGCGTTCCACGCCAGGGACACCGCCTAACAGTACGCCCCGGCCGCCATAGGTTTTTTCCAAGTATTTGGCGCCCTCCTGCACAGACATACGCCCGGCAATTTCACTCATTGGGGCAAGGCAGGGCAAAGAACCGTCCGGGCCAACAATGGTTTCGTAGGCTACTGCTTTTACCCCTGCCTTTAACAGGGCGTGGGTTAAGGGTTCTACAGCCGCCAAATGCAGGTAGGTGTATAAAATCATATCCTTGCGGAAGTATGGGTACTCACTTTCCAAAGGTTCTTTTACCTTAACAATCAATTCCGCCTGATTCCAAACGGAAGGTGCGTCGGGAACAATTTGCGCGCCAACGGCGGTGTATTCCTTATCCGGGAAACCAGCCCCCAAACCGGCTCCTGTTTCAATTAAAACAGTATGGCCTGCCTGGACATAAGCATTGGCGGCCCCGGGGGTCAGGCCAATACGGTACTCGTTGTTTTTAATTTCTTTTGGAGAACCAACTATCATAGACCATACCTCTCTTTCAAAACGCATATTTGTACGCGAATAAAAAACATTTGTCCATCTAATTTAATGATATAGCGAATAATGCTATTTGTCAACATTTATTATTGGTTTGAAAGGGGGCTTTTATTCGAAGGGCACTTTGGCTCCTTTCCGTACCCTTACCTTAGATTAAACTTCTTTCATCAGCCAAAACTTTCTTTAGAGGCCCATTTCGGTAGGGGGGTCTTTCGGCCCCGAAAGACCCAGGCCCAAACCTTAAAGCGGGTATTTCGTCTAAATATTTCAAAGCGTTTTACAATTCCACACATATTCTCCCTTTGGGGGATAGGATTTTTCGAGGAAAATGGTAATATGAAGTATAAAATATTTTGGAGGTATAGAAAATGAACCAACTTTTGGTAGGTAAATTTATCACTCGAAAGCGGAAAGAAAAAAATTTAACCCAAGAACAGTTAGCAGAAAAAATTGGTGTTTCAAATAAAACAATTTCAAAGTGGGAAACGGGAGTTTCCCAAAGTTAAAGATACCACATCAATCCCACGCGGACTTTTGCTCAA
>CAJTSZ010000182.1 GCA_910578755.1 uncultured Oscillospiraceae bacterium
GAAGAACAGGCCAAGGCCCGGGAAAAAGCAAAGGCCGAAGAACAGGCCAAGGCCCGGGAAAAAGCAAAGGCCGAAGAACAGGCCAAGGCCCAGGAAAATGCTGAAGCAAAAGAAAAAGAAAACCATAAAAATAAAAGGCACAGGGAACACAGGCACTCCCTTGCGGCGCCTATTGGCGGCCTGTTTGTGGTGCTGGCGGCAATCGGCCTAATTACGGTAATTACCTTTAGCCTTCGGGCAACGGAACGGCTGCTGGACAACTCCAAATCCAAGGAAGAGTTTGCGCGCGTTATTTTGCCGGTGCTTATGTTTGACCCCGTTCCCTTTGAAAGCCCGGCAGAGCTTAACGACCTGGTTCTGCTGCGTTCCTCCATTTGGTCGGCCTTAATTGAAAATATTGATAAATATATCATAGACGACGCCGGCAGGGTAATGATATCCAAAGGGGATGTTGACGTTGCCTGCGCCCACCTTTACGGCCCGGAAATACAGCTGAACCATCAGTCCTTTAACGACTACATGGTAATGTATTACTTTAACGAAAGAACAGAAAGCTACCTGGTTCCAGTAGAAGCGGAAAACATTCTGTATACCCCCCAGGTGGAGGAAATACGCAAGGAAGGGGATATTTATACCCTCACAGTGGGCTACCTTTCCAATAGCAACGATTGGTTTATGACAATGAAGGGGGAAAAGTATGAACCAACCCCTGGAAAATATATGGTTTATAAGCTGCAAAAAACGGATGGCCATTATCAGCTCCTTGCTATTGAGGACCCGCCGGAGGGCGCTGTACCAGGTATCCCGCAAATTCAGCCGGAAAACGAAACCGTTATTTCCCCTCCAACCATACCGCCCCAGCAGCTGCCGGTAACGCCGGAGGATGAGGAGGAGCCGGAAGATGAGGACAATGAGGAACCCACAGAAACAAAAGAACCGGAGGAAATCGTTTAACGCTCTTTGCCAAAAATCTAAAACATAAAAAGCGCCGCACAAGTTCATACTTGTGCGGCGCTTTTTAGAACATAAACGGCAATAATGAAAAAGGCAGCCAATTGGCAGCCTGCCATGCAGGGGAAAGGGTTAGTATCCTGTGCGGTGGAACCAGTTCAGCTTTTTTAAGCAGAATAACAGGAGCACAGTACTGGCAATCCAGGAAATAGGGTACCCTAAAAATACAGTGCGAATAATAGGCGCAATTTGCAGGCCAACTAAAATCCAGGCCATGCGCAGGCCGCACCAGCAAAGCATAATTACCGCCATGGGGAACAAGGTTTTGCCTGCGCCGCGCAGGGCGCCGGCAATAGCCTGGGTAATGGAAATGAACAGGTAAGCCGGGGCTATGGTATACAGCATGGAAACACCGTAGGAAATTACTTCTTGGTCCTGGCTGAAAATGCGCATAAGCTGGGGGGCAAACAGCAGCATAAATACAGAAATAACCATAACGCAGCAGGCGCTCATAGCCATGCCAATCTTGGTGCCCTTTTGTACCCGTTCGGCCTTTTGCGCGCCAATGTTTTGGCCCACAAAGGTGGTCATTGCCATGGCAAAGCTGAACACAGGCATAATGCCAAAGCCCTCTAACTTTTGGTAGGCGGTACAGCCGGCCATGGCCACAGCGCCAAAGCTGTTTATGCTGCTTTGTACCACAACATTGGAAAGGGAAACCGAGGTGTTCTGAAAGGCCCCCGGCAGGCCTATTTTAATGGTTTGCTTTAAGGTGGGCATATCAATACCCAGCTGCTTTAAGGATAACCGGTGCGGGCCAGAGGTACGCAGCAGTTTTATTATAACAAGCACCGCGCTGCCCGTTTGGGAAATAATTGTTGCCCAAGCGGCGCCGGCTATGCCCCATTGGAAAAATTTAATAAACAAAATATCCAAGGCAATGTTGGTTAAAGAGGCGCAGATTAAAATGTACAAAGGGCTTTTAGAATCCCCCATAGCTTGTAAAACAGCGCTGCTGTAATTGTATACCATAACGGCAACAACGCCGGAAAAGTAAATGCGCAGGTATACAATGGATTCCTGAAAAACAGCCTCAGGGGTGGAAACAGCCCGCAGAATAAGGGGGGTACATAGGGTGCCAATTACAGTAAGCAGCGCCCCTGTAAGCAGGGAAAGGGCAATGGAGGTATGTACCGCCTTGCCTACGGATTTGTAATCCGCCCCACCGTAGGCCTGGGCCACCAGCACGCTGGTACCTGTAGCCAGCCCTTGGAAAAAGCCAATTAACATATAAATAAGGGGCCCGCTGGAACCAACAGCGGCAAGGGCGTTGTCGCCAATAAAATTGCCTACAATAATTAGGTCGGCAGTGTTATACATCTGCTGAAAAAGGTTGCTTAACAGCATAGGCAGGGAAAACAGCAATATTTGTTTTGCAATATTCCCCTCTGTCATTTGGGTAGCTTGTACAGCCATGGCATTCATCCTTTCTTTACGGCAGTATAATACTCTTTTCCGGCAGCGCGGCAATTCCCGCTGCACTTACCTGACTTATTATATAGTGAAATGGGGTATTCTGCAAGCATTGCGCAGCAGCACCTTTATAGGGCCCCTCCGGCCCCTATAACCCCAGGCCATATTTCTTTTGGAGGCATTAGCTGCCTCCAGGCCTTTGCTGCTGGGCCTGCACAGGCCCACAACTTACAGCGGGTACCCGCTGTAAGTTAGCAAGTTGGGCTGCGCTCAACTTGTGCCCCCTTTCTTTTGTGTGAAAAG
>CAJTSZ010000183.1 GCA_910578755.1 uncultured Oscillospiraceae bacterium
ACTTAGACCAGTGCGCCAAGGACCCCACGCAGGCAAAAAGGCTGGAGGAAAGCCTGGCCGCCTATAGTAACTGCCTGCGCCAGGGTTATGAAAACGCCCAAAGCGCCGCCCAAGCTGCCGGCGGCAAGCTGCTCCATTATGGGCAGTCCTGGAGCATTGACGGCAATGGCGGCCTTACCATAACCTCCTGGGGAACCGTAGAATACGGCGCAGAAACAAAAACCTGGCAGGAATCCCGCCAGGATACCCTGGAGAATATGGCAAAAATGGGGGCCAAAAAGGAGGAGCCCTCCCCCATAGCAGGTGAGGAAGAAACTGTTTCCCAGCAAAGCGGCGGCAAGGTAGCGGTCAATGTAGACAAGCGGGCCCGGCAAATTGCGGCAGCCAAGTGCCAAAGCCAGGTTCAGCAGGTCATTGCCCTGCTGCGCCAGGATATGGCGGACTGCAAGGCCGGCCTAAGCAAGGGCTGGTGCGATGAATCGGAAATTGCCAAGGTACAGGCTCTGCTCAATTCCGCCCAAGCGCGAATGAACCAGGTACCCCGGGAAGCGGAGGAAGAACCAGGCCTCAGCGAGTTTGATATGGCCGGCTTAATGTAAAGGAGGATATGCCCTGTGAATAACAATATTTCATCTATTTTGTGGACACTGCAAAAAGCACAATATACTAAAAATGGAAAACAGGCAGAAACACCTGCTGTTAGCTTTCAGGAACTGGCCATGGGGCCCCAATCCAAAATAGACGGCAGCACAGCGGTGGAAGCCCCCTCTTTGGAAACAATGCTGAAAAAGAAATACCCCAACATCCATTACCACGTTTTTGATGCCAGCAGCAGCCATTGGCGCACAAGGAACGACTACCCCCATTATTTGCTGTACCAGGATGGGAACGAAGCAAAGGAAACCCTGGAAAACTGGAAGCCCAACGGAGCAAACCCTTTCTACGGTTCCATAGACGGCAAGTTTACCGCCCCAAAGGAAATTCATGCCTTGGGCAATGTACCGCCGGGAAGCAAGGCTGTGGTCATTCACCCCAAGGTACAGGAGCGTATGGAGCAGGACCCCGCCTATGCCCAGGAAATTTTTTCAAAAATTGACACCTGGTTCACCTTTGATGTGGCCCGCAACGAAGCTATCATGCCCGGCAGCACCTGGGATATGTCCCAGGCTGTTGCCATTGGTGAAGATGGAAATATCTGTAATGCTTGTTCCTCCAGTGGCGGCGGTGGGTTTACCTTTTCCAAAAGCGGTACGGATGACAAAGAAAGCTGGTGGGATTTACGCATAGCCCGCCATACCGAAATGATGAAGTTAGCAGCAAAAAAACAGGCCCAAGCTTCCCAACTGGCTGCATCCTCCAACGCAAAATCCCAGCTTGCCGCTATGTTGATGGGCGGAAATTTGAAGGAAATTTTTGGCAGCGAAATTGCCGGAATCCCCACCGAAACCGTTCTGGAAATTACCCAGTCCCAGGTTTGGGGCGGAGCAGTTTTGTGATTTTTTGAGATAATCTCGAAAAACTTGTGTATTTTTAAACGACGCCCCCTAAAGCCAGCAAGGGGGCGCTTCCCTTTTTCCGTTGTGTTACAAGCGTCTTGCGCCCCGTTTTTCCTTATTCACAGGCACTGACAATAAAGCGGAATAATTTACAAATCTGTGTTGAATTCCGACGAAAGCCCTGGTAAAATAAAAATAACAAGCCACAGGAACCTCCTGCAAAACGGCGGAAGTCCCTGTCGTTTAAATTAATACTTTTATTATCATTCGTTGTTAAAAAAGGGGTTTGCCAGTTGACGAGAATAGAACCGTAGTTTCGTTTTAATAACAAACAGGCCATGGCATCCTGTTTAGTTTAAATCCCAATGACAGTCTGAAAACCATCGAACCATTAGGAGGGAACGTATAATGAAGCGAAAAGAAAAAATTGCCGCCTTTCTTGTGATTGAATTTGGTCTGGTTGCCCTATGCACTCTGCCGCTTTTCCTGCTGCACGCCAAACCCGCAAGCCCGCTGATGCTTCTTATTTCGGTGGTGTTCATGTTCCTGCCAGCGCTCACAGTTTTGATTGTAAAGCGGCTGGCCCATGACAGCGGAGGGCTGTTTTTACAGTTAAATATTCGGAAGGCCTGGAAACAATATCTGCTGGCGGCATTTATTCCTGGAGTTTTGGAAGGAATAGGCGTAACCCTCTATTTCCTTGCATTCCCTGCCCATTTTGACCTGTCCTTCACCTATGCGGCACAGCTTCTCGCTCTTAATGGGCAAACAGTTGAGCTGCGCAGCTCAGCCTTCCCGTTGTCATCGGCGCTGGTTTAATTGTCATATTGGCAGCGCCGTTGGTTATAGTCAATCATGTGGCAGCTTTTGGGGAAGAGATTGGCTGGAGGGGTTTTCTTCTGCCATTGCTGATAGACGAGCTTGGCATACAGAAGGCGGTTTTACTGGATGGAATTTTATGGGGAATTGCTCACGCCCCATTGGTCTGTTTTGGGTTGAACTATACCGGGAATTATCCAGGCGCGCCCTGGTCCGGTATTCTGATGATGGTACTTTTTGCAACCAGTATCGGAATATCTTTATCCTATCTGACACTTAAATCCAGGAGCATTTTTCCCGCCTGCATTGCCCACGGGGCAATCAATGCTA
>CAJTSZ010000184.1 GCA_910578755.1 uncultured Oscillospiraceae bacterium
TCGCCCTTCCTGCCTCATGCACAAAAATAGTTTCTCTTCGTTCAACTATTTTTATTGTTTCACAATAAAAACTTAATGTGCAGGCAGATTCGGGCTGCTCGCCCTTCCTGCCTCATGCACAAAAATAGTTTCTCTTCGTTCAACTATTTTTATAATGGAGGAGTTATGAATTATTCCATAGATTATAAAGCCTTTTCTTCTATTTTTGCTGTTCCCACCGACGTGGTGGAAAAATACATCCGCGTATGCAGCGGCACAGCGTTAAAAGTGCTGCTGTGTATTTTAGCCAACCCCAAGGAAACGGTAACAACGGCCCGGCTTTCCGGGGAGCTGGGTTTTCCACCGGACGATATTGATGAAGCATTGGAATACTGGCGCAAAACCGGCATCCTGGCGGTCAGCAACCCCCTTTCCCTGGAAAAGCAGGCTGTATACCACCAGGAACGCCTGGCCTCGGCTGCGCCAAAGGTGCTGAAGGTAACCACAAAAAAGAATATGTCCATCCAGGAAATCAACCAGCTATCCCAAACGGACCCCAACATTGGCGCTTTGGTAAACGAATGCCAAAGCATTATGGGCCGCACCCTTTCCCCTTCGGAAATTGAGGTGCTCTGTTCCCTGTACACCTATGCAGGCCTTTCCCCGGAATATATACTGCTGGTAGTAATGTACTGTGTTTCCAAGGAGAAAAATTCCCTGCGCTACATAGAAAAAGTGGCCTATTCCATGCTGGAAAAGGAAATTGATACTTACGAAAAGGCAGAACAGTTTTTGGCCGAAAGTTCCGGCCGGGAAACAAACGAAGGCGCTGTGAAGGCTGCCTTTGGCATATACGAACGGCGGCTTACCTCCCAGGAGAAAAAATTTGTTGATACCTGGTTTAACACCTACCGCTTTGACATCCCCTTAATTAAGCTGGCCTACGAGCGCACCATTGATAATATTGGCAAGCTCTCCTTCCCTTACATTAACTCTATTTTGTCCAGCTGGCACGAAAAAGGCATCTCCTCGCCAAAGGAGGCTTCGGCTGAGGCTTCCCTTGGCCTCAAAGGCAGCAAGGGCGGGAAAAACAGTGGCTTTCAAAATTCCTCCATTGATATGGACGAGCTGCAATACCACATCACCCACGGCAAATCGCCTTTAAAATAACCCCCAGGCCGCAAGGGGCCGTACAACATGAAACAGGAAAAAAAGGAGTACCATTATGGGTTTTCCAAAACAGATTTACGATAAGGCTTCCCAAATACTGGCCGACCGCCGGCAAAAGGCCAACGAGCAGGGGCGGCTGCAAAAGGAGGCTATTTACTCCGCCCTGCCGGAGGTTGCTAAAATAGACCGCCAGCTGGCACAAACAGGCATGGCCACCATACGCGCCGTGGCTGCCGCGCCCAATAATTTGGACGCCTTTATAGAAAAAATGCGCCAGGAAAACTTGGCCCTGCAGGCCCGCCGCCAGGAGCTTTTAAAGGAGGCCGGCGTCAGCGAGGAATACTTTACCCCGCCCTATGCCTGCCCCCTTTGCCAGGATACCGGTTATGTGGAAAATAAACGCTGCCAGTGCCTGGACCGCCTGCTAAAGCAGCTGGCCTACCGCCAGCTTGGCAGCACCGGGGACGATAACTACCGTTTTTCCAACTTTTCCTTGGATTATTACAGCGCCACCCCCCTGCCCAACGGCGTGGTGCCCCGTACCCAAATGAGCCAGGTAAAAAATTACTGTGTGGAGTACGCCAAGCGTTTTTCCCCAAAAGCCAGCCCCAGCCTGTTGTTTATGGGCGGGACCGGCCTGGGCAAAACCCACCTTTCCCTGGCTATTGCCGGGCAGGTTATTGAAAAAAACTATGGCGTGGTATATGCTTCGGCCCAAAACCTGCTGGCCCGGCTGGAAAGCGAGCATTTTACCAGCGGCTACCGGGACGAGGATGAGGACAGCCAAAGCTACCTTTCCATGGTGCTGCAATGCGATTTGCTTATTTTGGACGACCTTGGCACCGAATTTTTAAACCAGTTTATTACTTCCATGGTTTACAATATTATCAATACCCGTTTAATTGAGAGCCGCCCCTGCATCATCAGCACAAATTTCAGCCTGCCGGAGTTAACAAAGCGGTATTCGGAACGGTTGGTTTCCCGGCTTTTTGGCGGCTACACCCGGGTAGATTTTGTCGGCAAGGACATTCGCATACAAAGCGCTTTAATGCAGCAATAAAAAACCCCCGGCACGCCGGGGGTTTTTTATTCTTTTTTGGGGCTTTCAGCCCCAAACCCTGACTTCTTGCAGGGCGCTCCACCCCTTAACCCTGGGCCCAAAACTTACAGCGGTATACCGCTGTAAGTTTTTTCTTTTTGGCATCAAAAGAAATATGGCCTTGGAGCGCCCCAATGTGTAAGGGGGCTTAGGGGCTGGATAAGCCCCCGAAAGCAGGAATAATTTTCTAAGGAATATAAAACAACAGCAAGTCCGCAAAGCGAACTTGCTGTAACTTCTGCCATTAGGCCAATGCTTTGCCTCCCCATTCCAATACAGTAAAGCCTGTGCGCTGGAATGTTTCAAACTGCTGTTTTGTCAGGCTCTGGTATCCTTCAGGGCTTTCCAAAGGAA
>CAJTSZ010000185.1 GCA_910578755.1 uncultured Oscillospiraceae bacterium
CAATACACCATGGCGGATGAGTTGGCAAACTTTCCTAATTTAATTATTTTAAAGGCCTTTACCAAAATGTACGCTATGCCGGGCCTGCGGTTGGGCTACAGCCTGTGCGCCAACAAAGGGGTAAACCAGGCCATTGCCGCCGCCGGCCAGGCGTGGGGCGTTTCCATACCAGCCCAGGCAGCAGGGCTGCAGGCCCTCAAGGAAGAAGGCTTTCCCCAAAAAACCAGGGAATACATTGGGCGGCAAAAGGCCATACTACGGGCTTGCTTGGAGGAACAGGGCTTTATTGTCTACGGTTCCCAGGCTAATTATTTGTTCTTTAAGGTTCCAAAAAACCTTGCCTTTGGGGAAAAAATGGAAAAACGCGGCATTTTGGTGCGCAGCTGTGCCAACTATCACGGCCTTGGGGAGCAGTTCTACCGTATTGCGGTAAAAAGCGAACAGGAAAACGCGCGCTTTGTGGAAGCCGTAAGTCGGATTTTTGCAGAATAATTGACATTATTTCAGGTGGTTTTATAAAGGCGCCAGGTTTGCAGCTTCTGCGCACCTAACGCAAGCCACCCTTAGTCTTGCTAAGGTGTGGTTTGTACCTGTTTTGTTTTTAGCACAGCCTTCCCTTGAAAAAAGCAATACAGGTATGCCGCCTAACGAAATAAAGCGTACAAAACTTACTGTGAGGCAGGAGCCAAAACAGGGGCGCGGCTGCGCCCCGCGCGAAGGCGCGCACATAAAAGCGAAACAGAAACCTATTACAGAAAGGGGAAAACGGACATGAACGGAAGATATGATTTCTTTTGGAACACAATGGAACTGTGTAATTGGGATAAGGCAGGCAACGACGACAAGGTGCTAAAGCCGGTGCTTCAATACCTTTCCCAACAGGATGACGCGGCTATTTTTGAATTTGACGACCTGATGTCGGAACTGTTGTATGGATTGGATACAAAAAAGCTGGCAGGCCAGTGCCGCAAGGTGGACCCCAAAATGTGTGACGATACCTTTTTGTATTCCCGGTGCGCTGCCCTAATTAATGGGCCGGCTTACTACGAAAAAGTGAAGCAGGGAAAGGAAAAAAATGTGTGGACCATGGAGTTTGCTTTACGTCCCCATGCGGGCCTGGGCGCTGAAACACCACGGTGCGGTTGACGACTATGACCATGTTCCCCCATTGAGCTGTGAAACTGGAAGCAACCGGGACGGATGGAAATAAAAGTACAGGGAGGAACAATAATGGCAAAGGCAATTATGGTGCAGGGCACAATGTCCAGCGCAGGAAAAAGCCTGTTGGCGGCGGCGCTGTGCCGCATTTTTGCCCAGGATGGCTACCGGGTGGCGCCCTTTAAATCGCAAAATATGGCTCTTAATTCTTATATTACAAAGGAAGGGCTGGAAATGGGCCGCGCCCAGGTGATGCAGGCCCAGGCGGCCAAAATGGAGCCAACGGTGCTGATGAACCCCATTCTCCTTAAGCCCACCAATGATACTGGCTCCCAGGTTATTGTTAACGGCGAGGTTTTGGGAAATATGAGTGCTGTGGATTACTTTAAGTTTAAAAAACAGCTGGTGCCCCATATTATGGCTGCTTACCAAAAGCTGGCAGAGCAAAGCGATATTATCGTTATTGAAGGGGCGGGAAGCCCAGCGGAAATCAATTTAAAAAGCGACGATATTGTCAATATGGGCATGGCCAAAATGGCCAAAGCACCAGTGCTTTTGGTGGGGGATATTGACCGCGGCGGCGTGTTTGCTTCCCTGGCCGGCACTCTTATGCTGCTGGAGCCGGAGGAGCAGGCTATGATAAAGGGCCTTGTTATCAATAAGTTCCGGGGCGATGTGGAAATTTTAAAGCCCGGCCTTACCATGATTGAAGAACTCACAAAAACCCCCGTCTTGGGTGTAGTGCCCTATATGAATGTGGCTTTGGACGATGAGGACAGCCTCTCCCAGCGGCTGGAACAAAAGGCAGTGGCAGCCCAGGTAGATATTGCTGTAATCCGCCTGCCTAAAATATCCAATTTTACAGACTTTAACCCTTTGGAGTATGTTCCTGGCGTTTCTGTACGCTATGTTTCCTCCCTGCGGGAGCTGGGCGCACCGGACCTACTTATTTTACCGGGTACCAAAAATACTATGGCGGATTTGCAGTGGCTTAGGGAAAGCGGCCTGGAAGCAGCCATAAAAAAACATACCGCAAAAGGCGGCGCCGTGCTGGGTATTTGCGGCGGGTACCAAATGCTGGGCCAATCCTTGGAGGACCCCGATGGTGTGGAGCAGGGGGGAAGTATAGATGGTATGGGCCTGCTGCCTATGAAAACTGTGTTCCAGCCTCAAAAAACCCGTACCCAGGCAGAAGGGGAAATCTTTTCCCAGGAAGGCTTTTTTGCCCCCATGTCTGCCGCGCCATTTTTGGGGTACGAAATTCATATGGGGCAAACATCCTTTACCGCCCCAGTGCGCCCATTTTTAACCGTTGGCCAAAAGCAGGACGGTGCTTGTATGGGTAAAATTGCAGGAACCTATGTCCATGGCCTCTTTGACAGGGAGGAAG
>CAJTSZ010000186.1 GCA_910578755.1 uncultured Oscillospiraceae bacterium
CCCCGACCTGCTGATTACAAATCAGCTGCTCTACCAACTGAGCTACACCAGCATATACTGCTTTTGAAAGATGGTCGAGGCGACAGGACTTGAACCTGCGGCATCTTGGTCCCAAACCAAGCACTCTACCAAACTGAGCTACGCCTCGATTTTCTTCTTCATTTACTGAAGAACGCAGGACTTATTATAGCCCATATTTTTTATTATGTCAACCCTTTTTTCGATATTTTTTAAATTTATTTTTGCTGCTTCTGCCAAAAATTTAATATGCCAGCAGATATAAACTATAACAAGGCAAGTTTTGCAGATGAAACCGGAAAACCTGAAGGAGCGCTTGCAGGCTTTCCGGTTTGCGCGGGCTTCTTACTTCCCCTTCTTTAAGATGTAAAAGGGACGCATACTATTTCCCAAAAATAGAATATTTGGGGAAACAACCTCCAAAAAGGAGCGCAGGCACTGAAACCCATAAAACAAGGACAGGTTGCCGCCTTGGATAAAGAGAACGCGGTTGCTTTTCCGCAGGCGTTGTTCTATAATTGTTTCACCAAAGGGCTGGAATTTAAGTGGAAGGATAATCCTATGGACAGGGTAATTATATATATACATGGAAAAGGCGGCAGTTCAGAGGAAGCGGCACATTATAAGCCAATTTTTAAAGATTGTGATGTAGTTGGTTTGGAGTATACCGCGCAGTCACCATGGGAAGCCAAAAAAGAATTCCCCATACTTTTTGATGCTGCCTGCCATGGCTACAAATATGTAGAGGTAATTGCAAACAGCATTGGGGCCTTTTTTGCTATGAGCGCTTTATGGGACAAGAAAATTGAAAAAGCATACTTTATTTCTCCCGTTGCAGACATGGAAAAGCTAATTACAAATATGATGACATGGGCAAATGTGACCGAGGATACCCTTTGCAAGCAAAAAGAAATTCAAACAGGGTTTGGTGAGGCTCTTTCCTGGGAGTATCTTTGCTATGTAAGGGAACATCCTGTTACATGGGAAATTCCAACGCAGATTTTGTACGGAGAAAAGGACAATTTGACATCCTACGAAACGATTTCCAAATTTGCAAGCCAAGGCAATAGGACGCTTACCATAATGAAGAATGGGGAACATTGGTTCCATACGGAAGAACAGATGAAATTCCTTGATAATTGGATAAAACAGTTTATATGATAATTTCACAATTTTTGACTTTGGCCGCGCCGCCCCCCATACCCCGAAACCCGCCTTTCAGTGAAGGGCTACAAGTTTGGTTTTGCCAAACTCCCAAGCCCTATTGCTTGGAGCCTGAAAGCGGGGCTACTAAGCGGGCAGCCCGGCCTTGCCTACGCCTCTTATTGAGTGGCAGATACAGGTGCGCGCCAAGGGTTCAGGGGCGTTTCCACAAGTTCACAAAGCGAACTTGCTGCCAATTCAGCGGGAATTCCCGCTGAATTGCTGTTTCTTCCCCCATTCCTTTCTCGCTAAAAGAATGGAGCCACAAGTTGGGTTATGCCCAACTTGCTAACTTACAGCGGTGTACCGCTGTAAGTTTTGGGCTTGCGTAAGCCCGCTATCACAGGCTTGGAGGCTGCTGATACCTCCAAAAAAAGCAAGGCAGACTATTCCGTTCTGCCCTGCTTTTTTATAGGTTAAAATTTAATTTTTGCAGCCACATAGGCGGAAAGCTCTGTAATAGGAATACGCACCTGGTCCATAGTGTCCCTATCGCGGACGGTTACACAGCCATCCTCCTTGGATTCAAAGTCATAAGTAATGCACAAGGGGGTGCCAATTTCGTCCTGGCGGCGGTACCGTTTGCCAATAGAGCCTGCTTCATCGTAATCCACAAAGAAATCCTCGGCCAGCATGGAGTAGATTTCGCCGGCTTCCTCGGCCAGCTTTTTGGAAAGGGGCAGCACGCAGGCCTTTACCGGGGCTAGGGCCGGGTGCAGGCGCAGTACAACGCGGGTATCGTTTTTCTCTGCGTCCACCACTTCCTCGTCGTAGGCGTCGCACAGGAAGGCCAGGACAACACGGTCCGCCCCAAGGGAAGGTTCAATAACGTAGGGCAGGTAGTGCTCGTTTGTTTCCTGGTCGAAGTATTCCATGGTTTTGCCGGAGTGCTCCTGGTGCTTGCCAAGGTCATAATTGGTGCGGTCGGCAATACCCCACAGCTCGCCCCAGCCAAAGGGGAACAGGAACTCAAAGTCGGTAGTTGCTTTGGAATAGAAGGAAAGTTCCTCTTTTCCATGGTCGCGCAGGCGCAGGTTTTCGTCCTTTAGCCCCAGGCTAAGCAGCCATTTGTGGCAGAAGTCCTTCCAATAGGCAAACCACTCCAGGTCCGTATCCGGTTTACAGAAGAATTCCATTTCCATCTGTTCAAATTCCCGGGTACGGAAGGTAAAGTTACCGGGGGTAATTTCGTTACGAAAGGATTTGCCGATTTGGCAGATACCAAAGGGCAGCTTTTTGCGGGTAGTGCGCTGCACATTGGCGAAGTTTACAAAAATACCCTGGGCTGTTTCCGGGCGGAGGTAAATT
>CAJTSZ010000187.1 GCA_910578755.1 uncultured Oscillospiraceae bacterium
CCTCGCAGCAAGTTTTTGCGCCTGTTGCAGTATTGTCATACGCAGCTTCCTTTTATTTTTTATATTTTTTTGGTGTGTATTTTTCTTTATTTACTTTTTTGGCATATTCCAATGCCATGGCCATGGCGTTGCGTATGCTGTCAATGGCTTCGGGGCTGGCCGGGTCGCCGTCAAACATTAAGTCCCCGCTGTTTTCCAAATCGGCCATAAGGCGCTCTAAATTTTTGGCAATATCCTTTTTATCCCGTTCTGTAAGCCCGTCCTCATTGGCGGGCTTTTCTTTTTGATGATGTACATTTCCTAATATTTCATCAATAGAAAGACTGAAGTATATTGACATTTTTTCGAGGACTTCTGCA
Source organism: uncultured Oscillospiraceae bacterium (assembly GCA_910578755.1). Taxonomy (GTDB): domain Bacteria; phylum Bacillota; class Clostridia; order Oscillospirales; family Ruminococcaceae; genus Negativibacillus. Next base: position 360 of record CAJTSZ010000187.1, read on the forward strand.
CTGGGGCGTTGGGTTTTTGTGGACTTCCACTTTGCAGCCAAAGAACGGCTCAATCCCATATCGGCACAAGCCTTATTGGCGGTAACGCCTTTTTCCTTACATAACTCATTAAATCTATCAGAAAACATAAAATACCCCTCAAGAAAGTGTAAAAGATGCACAATATTACGAAAGTAAGCATTTTAGGGGTTGAAATGATTACTATAGTATGCTATCATGAGGTTGTTGGATGACGAAAGTAATCATTCTGAAACTTTGGTAATCATTTATGCACAAATATTTATTTCACACCTAAATAATACTGCAAAATGATTACCTTTGTCAACATTTTTTGAAGAAGGAGGTAATCATTTGTATGCCTGCACAATGGACAGGGGAAATAGTAGGAAAAATGCACATCAATCATATAACATTTGAAGAATTATCTGCTAAATTGTCCCTTCATCCTAAATATGTAAGTTCAATTCTTAATGGACGCCGTTGTCCAAAGGGGGCGGAAGAAAAATTCCGTAAAGCCTTAAATGAACTAATTGAGGGAAAGGAGAAACAGCATGAACAAGAAAAAAGTATTGCCTGCGTTGGAACAAAGAATTTTTAAAATAGCGGAGAACTACGCAAGTTTGATTGAAAAAAGGCTGCTTGAGGCGTTGAAGGAAACAGAGGAAGCCAGCACAGCTATGCTTGAAATCAACGACGGCATACGGATGTTGAACCATGTAGCGGCTACGTTAGAAAAAATAAGCCGCCTAAGCCAAGATAATGACAAAGGCGGCCTGTAATCAAGATTGAGTAAGTTCCCATTGGGAAAGGTCTGTTGGCACGTCTAAACCAAGGGTGTTGCAAGTGTCCCATTCTGTGCAGCCTGTACACTGCATATACACATTATCCGCCAAGATATGTGGGTCATTGCAAACATCCCAAAGGGTGTCATCAAAAAGCAAACCAAATTTGTGGGTAGAAAGCTTCTTAATGTAAATTTTCCCAATGGGGCTCCTAAAAAGCCACAAAAAAATCACCCCCTTTCCCTGCCAGTATAGCACCGGGTGGAGGAAATAAATAGAAGTATGTTACAAAAAGCCATAAAAGGCTAATGAAGATAAGAAAGGACCCAAAGCCATGCTAAGAGGAACAAGATTTATTGCCCTGCGGCAGGAAATGCTGGCGCAGGATATGCAAATTAAGGATATCGCCCAGGAACTTGGGCGAAGCCTTAGATATGTGTACGACCGGTTTAACGGCACGTTTGGTTGGGATATTGAGGACTGTTATACCGTCCTGGAGCTGCTGGGCCTGCCGGCGGAAAACGTGGCAAAGTATTTCCCACGCGGGGGGATGTAAGGGGCGCAGGAAACCCCTGCACACGTTGCAGCCTCGTAGCGCCCCTTGCAAGAATGGCTGCGCCATTCTTCGGTAATTTTGTGCCTACTGCTCCACAAGGGGTTATATACAAAAGCGCAACGGGGCGCGGGGGGAGCTACTGCGCACGTTGGAACTTTGTGGCAGCCCCATGGCTTTATGCCTGCTGCCCCGCAATAAACAACAAAAGGGAGTGATAGCCATGGAAGCCCTAAGTTTTTTCTGTTTGTTTATCCTGCTGCCCATATGGGGCGGCTACACCGGGGAGAACATGGCATTATGGGCCTTGGTGACGGCGCTGCTGTTTCTGCCGCCAGCGGCCGGGATTTACAAAGCCTACAAAAAGGAAAGGGGGGAAAGCAATGAACATAACCACAAAAACCATTACCACAGTGCAGCTGAGCATGGACGAAATAAAAGAAGCCCTGACAGAGTACCTAATGTGCCGCGGCGTTGCCGGTGAGGACGAAACCACAACGGTGCAGTTCCGCAGCCGCCAGCGCCCGGATATGATAAGCGGCGTGCCGCGGGTGGAAGTAGCCGGCGCGGTACTGACTATAGAGGAAAAGGAGTAACGGGGCGCATAAAACTTCTACGCACGTTGCAGCCCTGTAGCGCCCCTTGCAAGAATGGCTGCCGCCATTCTTCGGCAATTTTGTGCCTGCTGCCCCACAAGGGGTTACATACAAAGTAGCGCCCCTTGCAAGAATGGCTGCCGCCATTCTTCGGCGATTTTGTGCCTGCTGCCCCGCAAGGTATCAACAATGACTAACAAAAAAGGAGTAA
>CAJTSZ010000188.1 GCA_910578755.1 uncultured Oscillospiraceae bacterium
CAGCATTATGGTAGAAATTACTTCTAAAGAGAATAAGTATATTAAAAATTGCGTAAAGCTTGTAAACAGCAAAAAATACCGCCGCCAAACAGGCTTATTTGTTGCGGAGGGCCTGCGCCTTTGCCAGGACGCTTTAAAAAGCGGCAAAAAAGCAGTACAGGTGTTTGCAACAGCAGAAGCTGGGCAAAAGGAGCAAGTCCAGGAAATTATGGCCCAGGGGGAAGAAGTTTTTTTAATTTCTAACAGTATAGCAGAAAAAATTTCCGATACCCAAACGCCCCAAGGCGTTTTTTGTGTTTTTAAAATGCTTGACAATCATTCTTTGCTTGATACAATAAAAGGTAACCGCTTTGTTTTGCTTTCTTCTTTGCAGGACCCAGGAAATATAGGCACTATTATTCGCACCAGTGAAGCCTTTGCCATAGACGCTATTATTATGTCGGCGGATTGTCCTGATATTTACGCACCTAAAGTGCTTCGCGCCACTATGGGCGGCGTATTCCGCATTCCTATTATTACAGTGGAAAGTATGGCGCAAACTATTATGCAGCTGCAGGAAAACAAGGTTGCAGTGTACGCCGCAGCACTTTCCCCAAAAAGTGTTCCCATTACTCAGGTGCCTTTTCAGGGGAAAACTGCTGTAGTTATTGGCAACGAAGGCAATGGCCTTGCCCCAGAAATTATAAACTGCTGTACAAACAGTGTGGTTATTCCAATGGCAGGCAACGCAGAATCCTTAAACGCCGCTACGGCAGCTTCTATTGCCATTTGGGAAATGAGTAAAAACCAAATGTAAAGGGAACTGCACTGGAGCCGGCGGCCTGCTTTTTTCGGGGCGAAAAAATGTTCATTATAAGTACAACAGCAAGGGGGTGTAGACATGGATGAAGTTTACTGGATATGGCTGCAAAGCGTTTTAGGCGCGGCCAGCCGGGCCGCAGGGGCCGTGCTGGAGCAGGGAATTTCCCCCTATGAAATTTTTCAAATGAACAACGCCCAACGCAGGGCTAAAAACATATTTACCCGGCTGCAGTTGGAGAAAATGCAGGCTACCAGTTTGCGCCATGCCCAGGAAGTGTACCAAAACTGTGTGGAAGTTGGGTACCATATCCTAACGCCCCGCAGGGTGGAATACCCGGAGCTTTTGCGCCATATTGCGTCCCCGCCGCTGGTGCTGTACGCCCAGGGGGAACTTTCTGTATTAAACACACCCTTGCCCATTGGTATGGTGGGGGCCAGAAAAATGTCAGTATACGGCGGCAGGGCAGCGGAAGATTTAAGCCGGGGGCTTGCCATGCAAGGCTTTACCATTGTAAGCGGCTTGGCCGTAGGAATAGATGCCCAATGCCACCAGGGCGCTTTGGACGGCGGCGGCAAAACAGTGGCGGTTATTGGCTGTGGCCTGGATATTGCTTATCCCTCCGCCAACCAGGAGCTGCGCTACCAAATTGCAAAAAATGGTCTTGTTATTAGCGAATACCCGCCAGGCACACCAGCAGTTGGGCACCATTTTCCCATTCGTAACCGCATTATTTCCGGCCTTAGCTTAGGGGTAATAGTGGTAGAAGCTGGGCGGCACAGCGGCTCTTTAATTACGGCAGGCCACGCCCTTACCCAGGGCAGGGACGTTTTTGCCGTTCCAACCGATATTTACGACCCCCACGGGGCGGGGGCCCTGCACCTAATAAAACAAGGAGCAAAGCTGATTACTTGCCCTTTGGATGTTGTGGAAGAATATTTTTGGATATATCAGGATAAACTTTCAGAAGTCCCATTTCCGTTAAACCCAGCGCCGGTGGAGCAGCTTACCCTGTTAGAACCGGAAGAAAACCCAAAGGATAAACCGAAGGAAGACCCAAAAGGTAGGGAGGAAAGGAAAAAGAGAAGATATGACTTTCCCGATTACCTTACCAAGGAGCAGCAGCAGGTTTTGGAGCTGTTGTCCGCAAAACCGCAGCATGTGGAACTGCTGCTGCCCAAAACAGAGTTAACAATGTATGAATTGCTCTCTATTATGACAGAGCTTGAAATATACGGCCTGGTAAAAGCGTACCCAGGCAAGCAGTTCAGCCTTTAGTTTTGCAAATATAACGAAATAACAGGTGATTTTTCATGTCAAAATTGGTAATTGTAGAGTCCCCCGCCAAGGCAAAAACCATCAAAAAATATTTGGGCAAGGGGTACGAGGTAATGGCCTCCATGGGCCATGTAAGGGACCTCCCCAAAAGCCGCCTGGGAGTAGATGTAGAAAATAATTTTGAACCAAATTATATTGATATTCGCGGCAAAGGGGATTTGCGCAAGGCTTTAAAATCCGCGGCCAAAAAGGCCGATTTTGTATACCTGGCAACCGACCCGGATAGGGAAGGCGAAGCAATTTCCTGGCACCTGGCAAACATGCTTGGTTTGGATTTAAACGATAAAAACCGTGTTACCTTTAATGAAATTACAAAAAAAGGGATTAAGTCGGGCATGGCGGTACCAAGG
>CAJTSZ010000189.1 GCA_910578755.1 uncultured Oscillospiraceae bacterium
TTCTTTATCCAAAGCGGTTAATTTTTCGGCATTTTTTTCTTCTTTGTTAATTTCTTGGCTCAGCTCTACCCGCTTCATGTTAAAGGCTTCAATTTGCTCCTGCAGTTTTGCGTCAGCATCGCAGTTTTTTCTTGCGGTATCAATTTTGATGTAGCGTTCATCCGCCTGAATATCTTTACCCAAAGCCCTTACTTTTTCAATAATTGCATCCATTGTAAATTCCTCCATAGTATGTTTTTTAAGATTTATTGTAATTTCGGCGCCAAAAGGCGGAAACTATCAAACAAAAATATAGGCAAAACGCCGCTGAATTATACAGTTTTTGGCGCTGCCGGCTCCCCATAAAGGACAGCCCGCCGCCCCTGGGTTACAGTAATATTTACAAACTGCCCCAGCAGCTCTTTTGGGGCTGGGAACTTTACCAAAACCCCCTGGCTGTTGTGGCCCATAAGGCAGCCATCCTGCTCACTGCTTTCGTTTTCTGCAAGAACGCGAATGGTTTTTCCTTCATAGGCTAAATTCAGCTTGTCACTTACGGCATATTCTGCTTGGATAAGCTGGTTCACCCACCGGGCTTTTTCCTTTTCCGGCACAGGGTCCTCCATTTGGGCAGCCTTTGTCCCATTGCGCTTGGAGTAAATAAAGGTGTACAGGTTTTGGTAGCCTACCTGCTGTACCAGGGAAAGGGTATCCAAAAATTCCTCGTAGGTTTCGCCGGGAAAGCCCACAATAATGTCACTGGAAAAGCTGACATCTGGGATTGTTGATTTGGCGTAGTCAATTAATTCCAAGTATTGCTGGCGGGTATACTGACGGTTCATTTGTTTTAAAATACGGTCGTTGCCGCTTTGTACCGGCAGATGTACCTGGCGGCATACCTTGGGGCATTGGGCAATGGTATCAATCAGTTCCTTGGTGCAGTCCTTGGGGTGGGAGGTCATAAACCGCACCCAAAAATCCCCAGGAATTGCGTCAATTTGCCTTAGAAGCTGGGCAAAGGTAATGTTTTCCTCCAAACCCTTGCCGTAGGAGTTTACATTTTGCCCCAAAAGCAAAATTTCCTTGTAGCCCTGCTGCACCAGCTGGGTAACTTCCTGTAAAATGTGCTGGGGCTGGCGGCTTACTTCCCTGCCCCGCACATAGGGGACAATGCAGTAGGAGCAAAAGTTGTTGCAGCCGTACATAATTTGTACCGAAGCTTGGAAGGCGGATTCCCTCTGCACCGGCAGCCCTTCTGCAATGACGTTTTCCCGGTTGGCAGCTTCCACTACCAGCCCTTTGGAGCACAGGGCCTGGTGCAAAAGCTGGGGAAACAGGTGCATGACATGGGTACCCAAAATTAAATCTACCTGGCGGTAGCTTTTTTGTATTTTTTCTGTGACGGTTTCCTCCTGCATCATGCAGCCGCAAAGGACAATGAGCAGTTCCGGCTTTTGTTCCTTTAACGCCTTTAATTCCCCAATTTTGCCAAACAGCTTTTTTTCGGCGTTTTCCCGCACGGCGCAGGTGTTGTACAGCACCAAATCGGCCTCTTCCTTGCAGGAAGCAAAGCCATAGCCCATATCCCGGAGAAAGCCCTTGAGTTTTTCGCCATCCGCCACGTTGCCCTGGCAGCCATAGGTATGTACATAAGCCAAGGGCTGGCGGAGGTACCGCTGCCCAAGGAGCTCTTTTACTTTACTGATATATACTTTTTGCTGCTTCAGCTCCTGCGCCACAACCTCCTGTGGCTGTGGGAGGGACAATTCCTGCTCCATAGGCGCTCCTTTGCCTTATTTTTTATTGTTTAGAATTAAAATTTTGATGTGCAGGCAGATTCGGGCTACTGCAAAACAATTTTTATCACGTTTTGCAGGCGAAGCCAAAAACTTGCAAGGGGCTTTGTACAAGTGCTCCGCGTCCCGTTTCGTCCTTCCTGCCTTGTGCAAAGCTGCGCAAGAAAAAAATAGTTCTGCCTTGCTATATTTTTTAATTATTCTAATCTTTGTCGTATGCCCAGTCTGCGCCGGGGTAAATCTTCCCGGTGTGGATAAAATACTCCACTGCCTTTGTGCCAAGTTCCAACTCCGTAGTAGCATAGAGTTTTGGTATTGGGGATTGCCCACCGCTTTCCAGGTCGGTCCACACATTGGTATCGGAATAATTTGCCAAATCCACCTGCGTTTCGGTATGGGCATAGTTGGGGTTGTAGGTGTAGACATACTCATTCCCGTCGTCCACATCAAAGTAACACCCTAATGAAAGCCACTCCCCATCGGAGAGCACTTCCATCCAGTCGCATTCCCCATTTGGGTCCAAAAACAGGTAAACCCCAATGCCCTCTGGCACTTCTTTCAGGATTTTACGAATCAGCTTCGGCGTAATTTGTTCCTCGGTATATGTTCCCCCGGAAGGGTA
>CAJTSZ010000190.1 GCA_910578755.1 uncultured Oscillospiraceae bacterium
CATTAGGTCGGCAACCTCTTCGTCCACTACAACGCCGGCAACTTCGTCGCGGCTGTCGTTTAAGCTGTTGGTAATGGTGGTGGTTGCAACGTGGCGGTTTTCGGCAAAACTTACATCCTCCGCCAAGGTTGTGGCATAACCCTTTACATAATCCAAAAAGGAACCATTTACTTCCTCACCGTTGGAGTTAAAGTAGTGGGTGCCTTCTGCCAATGCCTGTGCCATAGCTAACGCGTAATTGCCTACATTATCGGCGGTGCCGTCCTCTGGGTTGCGCAGGTAAATAATGTAACCGGGGTCCAGTGCCCATTCATCTGTAATGGAAAGGTTATCTGCAGTAATATCGCCGTCAGGGTCTACCGTGTACTTACCGGTTGCATCGGGCTCGCTGCTCATGGCTCCCAGGAGCTTGCGGTATTTGCCTTCAATTGGCTTGCCGTCCTCATCAACCTCTGGAATAATATTGTTTACTACATTGGCAAAGGTTTGGGCAAAGGTATTCAGCTTATCCTTGTAGTAAAGGAAGCCCTTTGCAGTGCTTTCCCCCGGGTTTTTCAGGTTAGGCCCGCGGCCGTTAATATAATCTAGGGAAGCCTTTAAGGAACCAGTGGTTAAATCCGCCTGTTTATTGGTAGAAATCCAACGGATGCTGGAAACGCCGGTCGCTTTATCCTCCATCATTTCTAATTTGTCAAACTTATTGCCGCTAACAACGGTTTGGCCGTTTACCATGACGGTAACAGTACCATCTGCATTGTTGGTGTATTCCAGGTCCATAAACTGGGAGAGTTCATCCAACAGCACGTTGCGCTGGTCCAGCAGCTCGTTTGGCCCAAAGTAGGGGTTATCCCGTATGGCGGCGCTCATATCCTCTAAAATAGCCTGGTTCAGCCCCGCAACCTGCTGCAGTTTTTTGTTTACATCCTGCACAGATACTTCCAAATCGTACTTTTGCTGCCTTAAAGCGCTTTGCAGCTTTGTGCTAATCTGCTGCAAGGTTTGGGTTAAATTCTTAAATTCTGTAGCAACAATATTTGCGTGTGTTTCAGAAAAAGCATTTGTAGAAAACGCCTGCAACGCGTCGTTAATGCTAAGTAAATTGGAACGCAGGCCAACGTCTGTTTTAGGGTTGTACTCATTTAACGCAACCTGAATATCATTTAAAATTTTAGAGGACTGGCTGTAATAGCCCACATCTCCGCTTTCCTCACGGAAACGTTTATCCAAAAATTGATCCCTTGTTTGGCCAATACCAATAATATCCACGCCTTGGCCGGCAAACCCTACCTTGCTGCTGGAAAAACGGGACCGGTAAGCGTCCGGCGCCACGGCAACCTGTGTCATCCTTTGGCGGGTATAACCTATGGAATCCCAGTTGGTCAAGTTCTGGCCTGCAATATCCAGCCCCTTTTGTGCGGCAGTTAACCCGCGCTTGGCTGTTTCAAATCCTAAAAATGTTGGTCTTAACAAATAAATCCCTCCACCTAAACCTGTTTTTCAAAAAGCGAAGTGCTGGCTGCCCCCTCCGGGCGTTTGCCGTTGGCCCCATATGGCCTGGCCACAGCTTTCTTCTCCGAAACACCCAATATCTCCAGCCCTCCCTGGGCAAAAGACATGGATTTTGCGTTAAAATATTTAATATCGTTTACTGCCTGTGTAAAGCGCTGGAAAAGCTGTTCAAACTCTGTACGTTCCTGGCCTTCTAATTTCTCAAGAATTTGCCGGAAGGTCTTGCCGCCAAAGCCTGCCTTTTCCTGCTCCGCCTCGCGCTGCTCCTCCATTTTTGCAAGGCGCATATTCAGCGCCTGCTGGTTGGAGTTGGCTTTATCCAAACGCTTGGCGTCATAGGAAAGAATTGCCGCGTGCTTTTCGCTTTCCCCCGCGGCTACCTCCTCTAAAAACTCCACATAGCTTTTCAAAAAAGCTTGAAAATTCTTTACTTGCAAGTTGTTCATCCTCCGTTTATACAAGCGCCCAATGCCGCATCATGGCATTAACTAAATCGCCAGTAGGAACGTGGTAACTCTTATTTTGAATTGCCTCCCGGAGTTCGTTCAACCTTTCCGGCGAGGCAGGTTCACGGAGTTCCGCCGCAATGGCTTTGGTAAGCTGTTCCGCCTCCATTTTGCGTGCTCCCTCTGGGCTAATTTCAATTTGATCTGTCTTTTCCAAACGCTGTGCTGCATCCTCCACACCAAATTCTGTGTGGCGTGAAGAATGTGAATACCCGTTTATTTTGTTGTATGCGCGGTATGCCGCTGCTGGATTGATATTCATATTCATATAGGGTATCCCCCAATTCTGTCTTAAATTCGCCATAAGGCTTCTTATACATCTTATTCGCCCAGCTTTAAAAAAACTAAAGTGTTCCCCGCCTTGAAATTCATAGGAATAT
>CAJTSZ010000191.1 GCA_910578755.1 uncultured Oscillospiraceae bacterium
GCCAGCAAATAGTTCAAGCTGCCGCTTTTACAACGGGCCACGTTCTCCTGCATAACCTCTACCCCATATTGCTGCCCAGCTTCCCAAAGGGCTTCCACATGGCTAAAGCCCTTTTCCCACGGATATGTATTTTGCCGATAGTCACCATGGAATACCAAAACCTTTGCCCCCAAAAAGGCTGCCGCCTCAAAATAACGGCGGTATAGGTCTATGCCGTCCTTTAGGCGGCCAGTGTAGTCTGAAAAAAAGAAAAACGGCTCCATTTCGCTGGTAAACGGGTGTATAGAAGCTGCTTCCATATTGTAGCTGCGCAAAATATTTTTTAGGCGTACCAAAGAGTTTTCCTTAAGCTCGCTGGGCGTATTAAAAAACAACTCCACTTTGTTTATTCCCAGCTGGCCGTATTCCTCCAATGCCTGTTCCATTTGCTTTGGGTACAGGCATGCAGTAGAAACCCCTGCTTTCACTTTTCCTCCCCCTTTTCCTTTTCGCCCACAAAGTTTCCCCTGTGCGCACCGCCGCTGAAGGCCAAAACTGGCGCCCTTTCCGGAGTTTTTCCTACATTTGCGGCATATTTTCATTATACCATTGCCCCTATGGTTTTTCCACAGAGAGTTTATGGCATAGCTGCCTGATTTTTGTGCTGTTTGCAGTACAAAAATAACCTTTCTTCGTGGAAGTTTTCCCCTACCTTTTTGCTTTTTGCCGGGACCCATGCAGGGCTCTTTTCTTCCTGAAACATTCGGCCATTTTTAGGCCTACACTGCCCCCACAACCCTTAACCTTTGTTTTAGGGAAAGGTGATGCTCCCCTACGCCTGGCCTTTCCAACGGAAAACCCGTTTGCACCTGGTTCCTAAAAGAATATTGACACTTCCTGCCGGTTGTAGTATAGTTAACTTGTTAGCTAACTAAAAGATACAGGGGTGCTGAGTGAGCTCGGCTGAGAGGAAGCAGCGTAATGCTTTAAACCCTTATACCTGATCCGGATAATGCCGGCGTAGGAATTATATTGTTGGGTTTTGCCCCCGCCGGGGGCGGAATTCCCATGCTTGTAATGAAGCGCTTGGTGTTATCATCAAGCGATTTTTTATTTACAGGAGGATTTTTTATGAATTCCACATCAAAAACCCAGCGTATGGTAGAAAGCGGCCTGATGATTGCACTTGCAACCATTCTTTCCATGTTAAAAATTTATTCCCTGCCCTGGGGCGGCTCCGTTACCTTATGTTCTATGCTGCCTCTGTGCCTCATAGCCTACCGCTACGGTGTAAAATGGGGTACCTTTACCGCCCTTGTTTACTCCGCCCTTCAGGCCCTTCTTGGCGCCGTTGACGGCACCTTTACCATGGTGGCCCTTGGCGCGGAAAGCGGGGTGTACTCCACCGGTATTTTCCAGTGCCCCTACTGGGCTGCCGTTTTGGGCATTGTTCTGTTGGATTATCTTTTGGCTTTTACTGTTTTAGGCACTGCCGGTATATTCCGCAGCAGGTTTCCCGAAAAACCTGCCCTGGGCCTTGCCCTTGGCTGTGTAGCTGCCGGGCTGCTGCGCTATGCCTGCCACATTTTCTCCGGGTTTATTTTCTTTGCCACCTATGCAGAGTGGTTCTTTGGCGAAGTAGGTGGCTTTGGCAGCTTTATGCTCTCCTCTTTTCACGGCGGCCTGCTTTTTTTCCTCTATTCTGTCATTTACAATGGCACCTTTATGATTCCGGAAATTTTGGTTACTGCCACCGCCGCCTTCTTTCTTGCCAAGGCGGCGCCAAAACCCCTAATTTGCGGCAAAGCCTAACTGCCCATCCGCTAAGAAACAGTTGCTTTTCGGCGGATATCGCTTTATAATGGACTCATCAACAAAACAGGATTTGGAGGAAATGATAATGAAACCGGAAGAAAAACCTGTCCATGATGGTGTTGCTCCCATTATTTTCCCAAACGAGGAAGATGAGGATAAGGTGTTTCAAATACTTTGGGAATACCTTGTGCCGCCATGTGGAAAAGCGCAAACAGCACAAGGAGAAATTATTCGGATTGCCGGCAGGGTTCAGCATGAGTTTTTAGGCAACGGTTGCATTAACTGGGACAGCGATTTTGAAAAAATGCTGGATGCTTTTTTAAAGTATTTACAGCTTGGCAATGGCTTTAAGGAAGATGATTTAAAAGTTGCAGGCGTTTTAGTGGAACTTTTAAAAGAAAACGGAGAGAAATCTTTTATAGATGACAGATTGACATCAACTTTATGCAGCTGTGCTATGGCTTGGGTGAAGCAGAATCCAAAGGTCATAATTCCTTTGGAAGCAGAATATACCCGGTAAATTTAACTTCCGGTTTATTGCGCTGCCCTACAAAAGTGCCATAGCGAAGCCCGCCAAACCCTGTTACT
>CAJTSZ010000192.1 GCA_910578755.1 uncultured Oscillospiraceae bacterium
GTTTAAGGTTTCTGGACGAATACCGGAATGGCCGCGGGAAAGGGTGTTGCAGCGCAGCAGCATAGCAGCCCTTGTAATATCCTGGGGCAGTGGTTCGCCCATAGCGCAGGCATGGCTGATAATCAGGTTGCGTTGCAGGGCCTTGGTGTCCTCTTCCGAGATTAGGGTATCGGAAAACTTACCAAAACCAGTAGTAAGGCCGTAAATAACAGCCCCTTCTTTTACTTTTTTGTCCACGTAAGCGCGGCAGTATTTTACCTTTTCCGCTGCCTTGGGGTCTAAAACAACTTTAGCCCCATGGCGCGCTACAGCAACTACCTCGTCCAGAGTTAAGTTTTGACCGTTGATGATAATTTCCATTATTTCCTACCTCCTATTTACTTTATACCTGCGGCTTTCTGCCGCTTTTATGCGTTATTTTAGAACCAGCGAAGCCTTACCCGCCCTTTTGCTTTTTTAAACCACCTTACTTCAAAAAAACTTTTTTGTTTTCACATTCATTGTAACAGGTTTTGTCCACATTGTAAAATACTTTTTGTGCAATTTTAATATAGTAAAGTGCTAACAGGGTAGCATACCATACAGCCCAGAGGCTTGTGCTTCTTGTCCCCTAACAAAACAAGCGGTTGCAGTATTTATAAAAGGCCCAAACCACTGTAAGGCTTTTTAATAAGAACATTCCCTGCCCCTTTCCCTTGGGGCCCTGTTACAGCAAAAAGCAGGGGCGCAGAACTGCGCCCCTGCCATTGGTATTGATTTTTACCCATTTTCCCCAAACCTACAGGGTTAAGGCCAGCTCCACCTCATCCTCGTCTTTATTTCCCGTTTCTATAAAGCCAAGGCCCCGGTACAGGGCAAGGGCGGGGAGGTTTTCCTTGTTACAGGTTAAAACAACCCTGCCGGAATTGCCAAAGGGCTTTTGAGCAATGTACTCCAGGCACTGTTTCATGGCGGCTTTGCCGTACCCTTTGCCCTGGTGGTTTTTATCAATCATCATATGCCAAATGTTGTATTCCAATAAGTCATAGTCATAAATAACCATAACATACCATAGTATCCCTGTCATAAATTCCAAAAGGCGTGCATTGGGAATAATACACATAGGCCTGGGCAAGGCTGCGAATGGGGTGGGAAACAAATTTTTCCTGGCCTTCTTTCAGTTCTAAATGAAAAGCGTCAATAAAATTGCTTTCGTCATTTTTTTTCAGAATAACTTGTTGGCTCATTTCAATCCTCCTGTTGTATTAGGGGGATTACCGTGCGCTATCCCCCTGCGTTTTTATTCCTTTTCTTGCGTTTTTTAACATAATGAACAGCTCCTTTCGTTGGAGTAATATCTATAATAAACACAGGCCAGCCTGCGGTGTATGGCAATACCCCGTTTAACCATAGAATACCATTTTTTCTTCAAAATGCAATGCACATATTGCCCAAGAAATGGATCTCATTTTTTACAGAGGAACTGCCCTTTCCCAAACGGCAGTTCCTCTGTAAAAATAAGGCCTGCGGCTTACTGCCCTTCACCAAAGGGTAAGGGGCAAAAGGAAAGCCCTGCACGCAGGGCTTTCCTTTTATTTTTTATGCTTTGCCGGTTTGGCGCATTTTTTCGTCTTTTTCCAACAAAACCTGGGCAGCCAAATCCAGCTGCTCCACCTGGGTGTACTGTTCCACCAGGTTGCTTTCCACAAGGTCGCTGTAATCCTGCTCCTTGTCCTTATAAACAATCTTCAGCAAAATAGGGGTGGAAACCGCTGTTACTATAACCATAATAATAATGGGGCCAAAAAAGTTCGGATTCATCAGCCCAATGGCAACGCCCTTGGAGGCTACAATCAATGCCACCTCACCACGGGCGGCCATACCTACGCCAATGCGCAGCGCTTCTGCATTGGTATATTTGCATATTTTTGCGCCCAGGCCGCAGCCTGCAATTTTGGAAAGGATTGCGGTAAGCATAAGCAGCAGGGAAAACACAATAATGGTGGCGCTCATTTCCGGCAATTCCACCTTGGTGCCAATACTAGCAAAAAATACTGGGGAAAACAGCATATAGGAACAAATATCGAACCGGGAAGTTACATAAGTGGTGCTTCGGGTGTTGGAGATTACAAGCCCTGCAATAAACGCGCCGGTAATATCTGCCACGCCGAAAAACTCCTCCGCAATGTAGGCGTACACTAGGCAAAAAGCGAAGGCCAAAATAACAAAGCGTTTTTTATCCCTGCCGTAGTAGTCCATCCAGGCGTTGATTACCTTGTGCAGCACCACGCCAACACCAAGGCTCAAGGCAAAAAATGCAATAATTTTCACCACAACCAGCCAAATAT
>CAJTSZ010000193.1 GCA_910578755.1 uncultured Oscillospiraceae bacterium
GAAGGGGCAACGCCGTTCAGCGAACGGCTACAAGTTTGGCTTTGCCAAACTTGCGGTAAATGGCGCTGCCTACAAGAAGTGTTTTAGCGTGCCCGTCACGGGCATGGTAAACCCTTTTCTATCTATAATCTACCGTATTTTCCAAAATAACGCAAGCATTCCAGCGCAGGGGCCAGCCAGCCCCTGCGCTTTTTCTTATTCCTCCCGCTGCCACAGGGCCGGGTATTCCTCCGATGGGGGATAAATACAGGAGGGGTTGTCCGCGCCAATGTAGGCGAACACCGCCCCCTGCCCCCCGTAAAACCGTTCGCCCCGCTTTGTGGCGCAGCCGTACTTGTAGGGCTTTACGCCGTACTCGTCGGGGACCAGGTAGGGGATGTAAATTGCCGTCATGCCCTGGCTAAAGGGGGGCTGGTGGGCCTGGGCCGTCACCGGCTGGCGCACCTGCAAGGCGGCCCCCTCATGCTGGAGAAGCTGGCCCGGCCTGTAGGTTTCCCCCGGCTGCCAGGGGGCATACTCCCCTGCAAAATAGCCGGCGTTGGCGGAAAGGCCCTCCCCCTTTTCCATACTTTCCGCCCCAAAGGCCAGGGCAATGTTGCGGTAAATGCCGTGTGGAATAACCTGCACCTGTGTTAAATTCAGAATGGTTTGCTCCTGCTCCTCTGTTATCACTCCCAACTCAACAAACTTTTTAAGCTGTTCTTTGGTAACATAGCCCTTGCCAAACCTGTCCCAAATTTCTTCGTACTTATTCATCGTTTGCCACCTCCAACGCTTTTAACTCGCTTTCTGTCACAAGCTGACCGAGAGCAATCGCTTCTTGCTCTGTTTCTGTGACGGTGTTTTCTACTTGCCTTATCTCTTTTTCCTTTGCATTTACTGTATCAACAATAAACTCAACTGTTTTAGCTTTATCGTTAGGCAGATAGTACCCGCCGATAGTAGGGATTGCTGACATAATTTCTGGTTCCGAAAAGGCCCCGTCAGCGTACCGCCAGCCGGCAGAAACTTCCCCGGCAAGCTCGTCTGGAACATCAACAAAAAAAGGCAGCAGCCCCGCCGGGTAATACCGGCTTAGGGGCTCCCGGCTTTCCACAAATTCCACGTTGTTTTCCCGGATAAATGCTTTCATATTGCTTTCGCCCTCCTTTTACGCGTCCCCGCCGCCCTGGCCGGGGCCGGTGGTGCCACCTGTACTGCCTTTTTCAATAATAATTAAACCGGGGGAGCCGGCTGAACCTTTGCCATGGCCGCCGGAGCCGTCGCTTCCGTAAGTTGGAGCGCCGCCCCCGTTGCCGCCGCCATAAAGCATAGGGGCGTTCAGGTCTAGGGCCGGATATGCCTGGCCGGCTCCGCCCCAGTTTCCACTGCCACTCGCTCCATTGCCGCCTTTGTAGGCGGTTAAATCGTTGGGGACATAGGGGAAATTATTATAGGGGGTAGGGAGCCTTGCGCCGCCGCCACCGCCGCCGGGGTCAGAGCTACCATTCAAAGAAGCCGAACCGGAAAGCCCGCCCATTGCCCCTTTATTGCCCCCCTGCCCGGCCCTTGTGTTTACAACGGAACGCCCGCCAACAAAGCCTTTTAAATTGTATTCTGTGCCGCCAATGCCTTCGCCCACCACGGTGTTTTGCGCGTTTCTGTGGGCGTAAACACCCGCGCCGCCGCTGGTGGCAGAAAGGTAACTGCCAAAAGCTGTTACAGTGCTATTGATTGTACAGGGCACGCTGTCCTCCAGCAAAATTAGGGAGCAGGCATAGCCGCCGCTGTTGCCGCCGTCGCCGCTGGGGCCGTGGGTATGCCCGTTGTACCCGCCTGCCCAGGCGTCCCCGCACTTGCCAAACACGTGGACCCGGTACCACTGCCCGGGCTCCGGCGGCGTCCAGGTACTGCTGGCACTAATCGCCTTTAAAAACTGCCACTGTGTTGGAATGTCCGGCCTTTCGCCCCAGGTTTTCCACTGGGCGCCGGTGTACACGCCCCGGACAATATCCAGCGCTTCTCCCCTGTCCCCGGTGACAAGGACATAGGGGCATTTTACATTAAGGGCATACTTTTTGCTGTTGAAAAAATCCACCGCCGCAGGGGTTTCCACCAGTGGATAACCACTCTCCGGGATGAGCACGTAAATGGTGTTGGGTGCGGGGTTGCCCACCTCTTTTTTGTTGGTTTGGATGTGCTGCACCTTTTCAATGTGTACCTGGCTGGGGTCCGCCGCCACCCACAGTTCCCCGGCCTTTGCTTTTTGCGGCCGGGTGGGGGAAACGGTCCATTTCAGCCCTGCCGAACCTCCCCCCGGCCTGATTGGCCTGCCAAGCACT
>CAJTSZ010000194.1 GCA_910578755.1 uncultured Oscillospiraceae bacterium
GGCAATGGCGGCCACGCTGTTTAAAACATTGTGGCTGCCAGGAATGCTTAGGCGCACATGGTCCACCAAACTACCCTGGTGCATTAGGTCGTAGCTGCATTTTCCTCCCTGGTAATGGACAATATTTACTGGGTAATAATCGTTTTTGGGGCTGTTGCCGTAAGTAATTTGCCTTGGTACAGCTACCCCTTCCATAGCTTTTTGCACATTACCGTCGTCCCCGTTGTAAATGACTGTTTTTGTTGCCATGGAAGCAAATTTATGGAAAGAACGGATGATATTTTCCAAGGTTTTAAAGTAATCCAAATGGTCGGCGTCAATATTTAAAATCACCGCCACATCCGGGGAGAGGCTGAGGAAGGTATCCACAAATTCGCAGGCCTCGCACACCATAATATCGGAATTGCCCAGCCGGCCGCTGCCGTCAATGGCGGGCAGCTTGCCGCCAATAACCGCAGAAGGGTCTTTCCCGCTTTCCAGCAGAATTTGGGTAAGCATAGCCGAGGTGGTTGTTTTGCCGTGGGTGCCGGCAATGCAAATACTGTTGGAGAACCACTGGGTCACCATTCCCAGCAGCTGGGAACGCTCCAGCAAGGGAACGCCGCTTTGCTTTGCCGCAATCAGCTCCGGGTTATCCTCCATAATAGCGGCCGTATGAACAATTAGGTCTGCTCCCTGTATATTTTCTGCCCGTTGTCCCATGTAAACAGGAATACCCAAGGTTTCGTGCTCATAAGTTAAAGTATCACCAGGGTTATTATCGGAACCGGTAATGTAATAGCCCATTTTGTGCAGTATTTGCACCAACGGGAACATTCCTGAACCGCCAATGCCAATAAAATGGATATGTTTTTTCCCTTTTAACAGCTCTGTATTCATTTCCATAACTTAACCGCCATTTCTCCGCACCCTGTTATTTTAATCCATCCCCTGTGCGGTTGTGGGACGGGGATTTTTTATTTTTCCCCTGACACTGCATATAGTGGTATTATGCTATATTTTTCCGCAAATAACACGGTTTCGTTTTTATTTTCACTTTGTTTTCCCTTATTTTTATTATATGGCGAAAGGGAGTAAAAAGTAAACAGATTTAATATAAAAAGTTGGTAAAGGGCAGTTCTATTCCTCAAATGCCCTTTCCTTTTTATTTTATGCCTTGGCCTGCCTTTTGAAATAATGAGCCTTTCCTTTTGAAAAGAAATTGGCGCTGCCTGTATACTTTTGGAAAAATGAAAAATAATAGTAAAGCACACTTGGCCCTTGGCAATTAACCTTTGGCCCTGAAAAAACCAAATACATCACCATAGAAGGAGCGAACAGCTTTGAAGATTACTGATATTCGTATTCGCAAAACCTACACAGAAAACCGCCTGCGGGCTTTGGTTTCCATTACAGTGGACCAGGACCTTGCCGTACATGATATTAAAGTGATTCAAGGGCCCGAGCGCCTGTTTGTAGCCATGCCCAGCCGCAAGGACGAAAACGGCACCTTCCGGGATATTGCCCACCCTATTACACCGGAAGCCCGCACCGTTTTAGAAAACGCTATTTTGGAGGCTTACAACCAGCACCTGGAAAGCCATCCCCAGGAGGGGTAGTTTTTTGGGCTTGCCTTCCCCCAAGCCCTATTTTTTGGGGCGCTATTGCACCCCCGCACCCCTGTTCAGCTACCTCTAAGCCTGTGCCAGCGGGCCTGCGTAAGCTATTGGCAGGGGCCTGAACTTCCAAAAAGAGAAACCTTACAGTGAAGTACCGCTGTAAGGTTTGGGGCTGAACGCCCAAAAAAGGCTTAGGCCTACTGCTTTGCAGGCGGGTTCAACAGGGGGACCCTTTCGTACAAAATAGCCCTCCCCTGCTTTCCCCCTTGGGCAACCAGCCCCGTATGCTCCAAAACCTGAACGGCCCTGGCGGCCAGGGTGGCGGAGCATTTTGCGCATTTGGCAAAATCCTTTCTTGTAAAGGGTTGGGGCAAATTGGGGGGCAGCAGCTTTTCATATTCCCCTGGTTCGGAAAAGCAAACAATTCCCTTAAGGGCCAGGGGGCGGCGCTCGTAGCGGGCGGCCCCCCTTTTTTTGTTTTTTCCCCAGCCGTTAAGGCAGCGGTACTCCTCTACATCAATCAGCCACACCTGAAAGGAAAGGTTTTGCTCCTTCAGCAGGGGCCGTATCCGCCACAGCTCGTAAAAAATTTCCCAGGGTTGGCCTGTTTTGGGGGAACTCCGCTTTGGGGTCACCTCCCCTGTTTCTTCATCCACCCAACAGAGCCATTTATGGTGGGGCACCG
>CAJTSZ010000195.1 GCA_910578755.1 uncultured Oscillospiraceae bacterium
GCTTGTAAGGCAGATGCTCTCCCAGCTGAGCTAAACTCCCACATTCATGCCGTCGCTTCTTGTTCCTCTCCTGACGACGTTATTTAGTATACTACATCTTTTCCTAAAAGTCAACACTTTTTTCAAAATTATTTTTTCGCTGAAAACCGCTTATTTATAGGAAAATCTCCATTTACCTCAATTTTATCAAAAATTTTTTTTAAAATAGTGGAACAAAACGGAACTATTTTTCCTGCAAAGCGGAGGCACAGAGCACAAGCCTGTAAGCGCCCCCTTGCAAGTTTTTTGGCTTCACCTGCAAAACTTATGAAAATTATTTTGATGTAGACCATATCCACCTGCGCATTCACTTTTTATTGTAGTATATTTGCTCCCCTTTTCCAAGGAAGGCTGCTGGCAAATCAATAGGCATCCTCCAAAAGCTGCATAATATCTGCGGCGGTGGCTTGCTGGGGGTTAAAGAGTATTGCCCCATCATTCAAAGCGCCCTTTACAATGGCCGGAAACGCCTCTCTATGTACACCAAGGCCCTGCAGCGTTAGGGGCAGGCCGCTTTTTTTGTGCAGATACTGCAATATTTCCCGCACATTTTCTACCGCCTTCCTTCCCCGCTGGCGGCTGCGGGTTTCTGCGTAAACCTCAGGGCCTGCCAGGGCCAAAAGCAGCTGGCTGTATTCTTCTTCCACTGCCTCCATATTAAATTCCATTACATGGGGCAGCAATACCGCCATAGCATCGCCATGGGGAGTGCCGCAAACTCCCCCGCAGCTGTGGCCTATTGCGTGGGCCAACCCCACCATGGAATTAGAAAAAGCCACCCCTGCCATAAGCGCCGCGTTGGCCAAGTGGTTGAGGGCCCTTTGGTTGTTGTTTTTAGAGAGGGCCTTGCGTATATTTATGGCAATCATTTGTACGGAGGCGAAAGCATAAGCATCGCTGATGGGATTTTTTTGCAGACCAGTATAGGCCTCTATACTGTGGGTTAAAGCATCCGCCGCTGTAGAGGCTGTTAAACGGGGCGGCAGGGTGCGCACTACCTTGGGGTCCAGCACCGCCACATCCGGCAGCAATGTGCCGGAAACGAACTCCAGCTTTACCCCGTTGGCTTTATCCGCTATAACAGCGACGTTGGTAGCCTCGCTGCCGGTGCCTACTGTGGTAGGCACTGCAACCAAAGGCACTGTTTTCCCTTTGGGTATTGCTTCACTGCCCATAAAATTCCGGATGTCCTCTCCCCCATGTGCAGCAACAATTTTTACGCCCTTGGCTGTATCCAGCACAGAGCCCCCGCCAATGGCCAAAATGCCGTCGCAACCCTTTTCCTGGTAAAGCAGGCCGCATTGGTTGACAAAATCCAAAGAAGAATCCACAGGGACCTCCTCTACCAAGGCGCCTACAGCAATGCCGTTTTCCTCTAAATCCGCAAACAGCTCCTTAAAATACCTTGCCCGGCGGGCTGTACCACCGGCCAACACCATAAGCCGCCTCACCCCAAGCCGGCGCAGCTCAAAGGGGATTTGCCTTAGGGCATGGTCCCCCGACAGTATTTTCATGGGGCTGTAAAATTCAAAATACCTGGGCGTCACATCAATTCCTCCTTGCGGCGTTGGGCCGCTTTTGCTGTTGTTATTTTTGCACCGGGCCTTTTTGCCGCCCTTTACCTGCGCCACAGGCGGGGGCGCTCCCTGCGGGGGAAGAATTCAAAATCGGTGGCCATAGCCCACAGCACTTTGACGGCGGGGACCTCTTTTGCTGGGCAGGGGGAAAACAACCGCCCCTTAATAAAGGCAGGCAGCAGGTAATTTTCCACCTGCTCCAGCAGGCGCACCACTTCCATAGCCCGGGCAATTTCCCCTCGGATCATCAACCGGTTTTCCGCGTAGCACAGGGCCAGGCTTTTCCGAAAGGTCATTACCTCCAAAGCGCTTTCCACACTTTTAAAGCAGATGTTTAAATCAGGGGTGGGGCATTTCCACAGCCGGTAAAAGGTATCCCCGTTTTTTTGTAGGATCAGCTCCAGCCCACTGCCTAAAAAGCCTATGGAAACCACAGTGCCTTCCTTCCAGCGGGCCAGCTCCTCCCTGGCGCTGGGCACCTTGCTTGCAATGGCCCGCAGCCCCCGGAACAGCACAAATAACACCAAGCGCACCCAGGCCCGGCGCAGCGCCCTGGGGGCCCCTGATAGGCGGCCAGGCGGGTTACAGTATTGTTTCATAAGGGGATGCCTCCTTTTTTAACAAGCTCTTTCGGGGCCAAAG
>CAJTSZ010000196.1 GCA_910578755.1 uncultured Oscillospiraceae bacterium
AACAAACTGCTAATATGGCCATCTGTCCATGCGTAGCATGGGGCCATATTGCAATTGTATGTTGCACAAACACCGGTTGCCGCCGCTTATTGAGGGGCAGAAACAAATAAGGGGTCCAGGGGGAACCCCTGGTGTGCTTTCTTTTCCCATTTCTTTTCACATAAAAGAAATGGGCCGGGGTGCGGGGCCGGGGAGGCCCCGTTGACAAAGGCTTGGAGGTAGCTGATACCTCCAAAAAGAAAAAACTTACAGCGGGGTGTCCCGCTGTAAGTTTTGGGGCAGTAGCGCCCTGCATAGGAATGGTGGAAGGTTCAATGGTAAATTTCATGGTATAATAACCGCAAGGCGGTTATTATAAGGAAAAAAGGTCCCCTCCGGCTTAAGCCGGGGGGGACCTTTTTTATTATTCTTCAAAACGTGCAATTTGTTCTACAGGTTTTCTTTTTTTGGGCCTTAAAGCACTGTCGGCAGCGTAGCCCACCGCAAGCACCAAACGGATGTTTTTTTCTTCCGGAACAGCGAGCAGCTGTTTTAAATCCGCTTCTGCAAAGGACCCCATAATGCAAGTGGAAAGCCCCTGGGCGGTGGCGGCAAGGCAAAGCTGCCCAACGGAAAGGCCAATATCAATAGAGGCAAACTTTTGGTTTGGTTCCTTTTTGCTGCCTATTAGGTATGCAGGCTCCTCTACTACAACAACAAAAGCAGGGCATTGGTTGGTAAATTTGTTGAGCCCCTGGGCTTGGGTGATTTTTGCAACCTGGGGCAGCAAATCCTTGTTGGTTACAACAATATAGCTCCACGGCTGGCTGTTGCAGGCGGAAGGGGCAGCCTGGGCAGCCTCTACACAGGCGAGCAGTTTTTCTTTTTCTACCATGCGTCCGTCATAATTGCGGCAGCTTTCCCTTTGCTTTATGGTTTCAAAAAATTCCATATTATCAACCTCTTTCTTTTATTGTAACTGGTATTACATCAGGGTAAGTATAACATGGAGAGGAAAGCAAAGTCAAACCCGGCTGTATTTCTTTTGGCATCAAAAGAAGTTTGCCCTTGGAACAACAGGGGCAAACTTTAGCAGGCCGGCCAGGGGGCAAAAGGGAATTAAAAACCCAGCCCTTGTTTAATTTTTTCCATAATTTCGTTATCAAACTGATAACTCATTTCCCTGAGGCCTATGGTTGTGCCTTTTTTGGGATATATCCATAAAACCCCCATATCCCTTACGGCTTGCTTTAAAGTGTATTTTTTATTTTCTGTAGCGGCTTCCAGTAAAACGTCTTTAATTTCTGAATAGGGCAGCCGCCTTTTTTCCAACACCAACCCTTTTTCATAAAAAAGGGCAGCGCCATCCCCGCGTTTCTTTGGAACCACTACAACTAATTTCCCAAATTCCGCATCCGGCGCGCCGCTGGCAAGGCTTCCGTTCCATTCTAAAATACTTTCACCGCCATGTTTGTTTCGGTGTTCTTCCGCCTTTTTCGCTCGGTTGTCCCTCTCAGCATAAAATGATTTCAAGTACCAAATAATAAGTGCGGCGCCGCCTGCAAGGATTAGTAGAAAAACAATTCCAGTTATCATAGTAAAATTGCTCCTTTTGTATGTTATTTTTAGGCAAACTGCTTTTGCAAAAAAGTGCCGGTTGGCGGCCCAGGGCCACTGGTATATAAAAAAGCGCCATCTGCCGCATGGTTTCCCATGGGCAGAAGAACGCTGATTTTTACAATATGAAATAGAGCGCAACAAAACTGCAGGGCTATATGGTTACAGCACTGCTTGCTTGCTTGCTTGCTTGCTTGCTTGCTTGCTTGCTTGCTTGCTTGAGCATGGCACGATTACGCATATTTGTCAAGCTTTCTTTCTGAAAAATTTGAAAAAATATGTTGAAACGATTATAGCAAAAATTTGCCTGATGTGCAAGGTTTTCCATTGGATGGGGAGTGTTTAACTTGCTATGCCACAGAAAAGAATATCCTTTGCTGTAGCATTTGGATTAGGTTGGGGAAGAGGCGCCTACTTCCCCAAAAACAGGCTTTTACAGGGGAGTGACTAACCCCTGCAAAAGGGGGCAACATAAGTATGAGGTGAGAAAATGCAGTCTATTTGGAGCATGGAAACAAAGCTGCCAAACCCCCGGCCAAAGCCTGTCCCCCTAAAGGCACAAGCGGTTGTTATTGGAGCCGGGCTGGCCGGCTTGCTGACCGCATATACCCTGCAAAACCAGGGAATACAGGTTATTGTATTGGA
>CAJTSZ010000197.1 GCA_910578755.1 uncultured Oscillospiraceae bacterium
GGTAAACTTAACAAATAGCAAGCAATTAGGCGTTTTACCCCACAGGGAGGAAACAAGAAAGGATTACAGCAATGAAACTGTTTTACCATAAAATTTACTGTAAAAAGCGGAGCATAGCCCTGCTTTTGGCCCTAACTTTGTGTTTGGCTGTTGTTTTAGGGGGCTGTAAAAAGGAAGAGGAGCCTCAACCGCCGCCGGAACCGGAGGACCCTAACTTCCCGGTGGAACTAAACCTTAGGGAAAAAACCGTAACCATTGGGGAAAAGCCTACAGCGGTGGTTTCCCTTTCGCCTGCCATTACCAATACCCTGCTGGATATGGGGATGGAGGAAGCCCTGGCGGGGGTGAGCCAATACTGCCTCAGCTTACCCGGCGCCCAGGGCCTGCAGAACTGCGGCACGGCTCAAAATGTGGACCTGGAGGCGGTAAAGGCCCTTGCCCCCCAAATACTGTTTACAGATACCCCCCTGCTTTCCCAGCAGTTAACCGCCCTGTACCAAATGAATGTGGAAGTGGTGGAAATTACCCGCCCGGAATCCATTGGGGCCATAGAAGAGCGCCAGCTGCTTTTGGCCCAGGCCCTGTACGGCAAGGAGGAAGGCTTCCAAAGAGGGCGGGCCTACCAAAAACAATACCACAGCCGCTGGGAGGATATTATGGAGCCCCTTGCCCGGTGGAGCCAGGAAAACAACAGCCTAACAGCCATTTTGCTGGCTTACTCCAATACCACAATGGCCACAGGGGACACCTTTGAAGGCAGCCTTTTGGAGCAGATGGGCTTTATCAACCTGGGCAACAGCGGGTTTAACTGGCAGTACCAGCCCAAAGAGGGGGAATCCCTTTCCCCCGAAATTATTTTTTACAACAGCGCTTTGGAGGAGGAGGCCATTGCGGCCAGCGAGTTTTACAAGGAAAGCCCGGCAGTGGCCCAGGGCCGGCTGTACCCGGTGGAGTGGCAGAACATCCACCTCCAGGGGGAAAATATGCTCAAGGAGCTTGAGGCAATGGCCAGGGAATATTATCCAGAGGCATTTACAGCCTCCGGGGAGAATAGCGTAGAAGACACCCAGCCCAGCGGGGATGACGCCCCGCCTCAGGAAACAGAGCAGGAGGAAGGGGACGCGCCCCAGGAGGAATAATGAGGGCACAACCCAGGCTTTTTCATTTTAAAACGTCTGGAATAGGGTTTGCATATTAGGCGCCAAAGCACAAACAATAACCTGTGAAGTATGCCGGGCGGGCAGCCCAAAGGAAAAGGAAAACAGGAGGGAAACTATGGCGCCTTTTATGGAATTGCACAATATCAGTAAGGTATACCCATGGGGAGAAGGGGAGGTGTTCGCCCTAAACCATATCTCTTTCACAGTGGAGGATGGGGAATTTACCGCCATTGTGGGGGAATCCGGCTCTGGAAAATCCACCCTGATGAATATTTTAGGCTGTTTGGACAGCCCCACCGGCGGGGAATATTTCCTGCGGGGGCAGCCGGTGGTTGGGCTTCGGGACAAGCAGCTTTCCCAGGTGCGCAACAGGGAAATCGGTTTTGTTTTCCAAGGGTACCACCTTATTCCCACCCTCACCAGCCTGGAAAATGTGGAACTGCCCCTGCTGTACCGGGAAATGGGAAGGAAGGAACGGCGGCAAAGGGCAGTGGAGGCCCTTTGTTCCGTGGGGTTGGGGGAAAGGCTGGGCCATTTTCCCTCCCAAATGTCTGGCGGGCAGCAGCAAAGGGTGGCAGTGGCAAGGGCCATAGCGGCGGACCCAAAATGCATTTTGGCCGATGAGCCAACAGGAAACCTGGACCCCCAAAGCACCTGGGAGGTTATGAACGTATTGCGCCGCCTGCACCGGCAGGGAAAAACCATTGTGCTCATTACCCATGACCAGGCCGTTGCCAAAAGCGCCAAACGGATTGTGGGCATTGGCAAGGGGCGCCTGCTGTTTGATAAACCTGGAGAGGGGGTCTGGTGCTGAAAGGCGCCAAACCCCCTCTTTTGGTTTGTCCCAATCAAAGGTAAACACAGCACAAAGAAACGAAAGGCTCTTTGTACTGTTTACAAACTGTTTGTAAGTAGATGCTTTGAGAAATTTTTCAAGTGTGGTATAATAACCGCAAAGCGGTTATTATATTTCAAGTGGCGTTCGCCTCGCCCCCGCTGGCGTTGCCAGCTGTTGCAACCGGCGAAGTCGCCAATTATACCATT
>CAJTSZ010000198.1 GCA_910578755.1 uncultured Oscillospiraceae bacterium
AAGTTCGCAAAGCGAACTTGCTGCCAATTCAGCGGGTATACCCGCTGAATTGCTGCTTCTTATTAAACTTCTTTCGCTGGTGAAAAGAAAAGTGTTACAGCAAAGGGTTACCTTTGCTGTAACATTTGGGGGTGCGGGGGCGATAGCGCCCCGTAAGAAGTCAGGGCCTGGGGCCGCGCAGGCCCAGCAGCACAGGTTTGGAAGTGTCCATCCAGTTCCAAAAGCAAAGGGGTAAAGTTGCTTATTGCCCCTGTTTCTGCTATACTGTAGGGGTTAAATTACTCACCATTTTATGTTGTAGATTGGAGCCCTTATGCTGAAAAAAAACGATATTATCGAAACTTCTATTACCGCTATGTCCTCTGACGGAAACGGCATTGCCAAGGCAGAGGGCTTTGTTATTTTTGTTCCCTGCTCCGCTGTGGGGGATGTTGTGCGCCTGCGCATTGTAAAGGTACAAAAAAGCTTTGCTTACGGCAAAATAGAGGAGCTGCTCTCCCCCTCTGCCAACCGTATCCCCCCCGACTGCCCCGTATACCAAAAATGCGGCGGATGCTCCTTCCGCCACATCAGCTACCAAACAGAGCTGCGGCACAAGGCGGAGTTTGTATACTCCAACCTAAAACGTTTAGGCGGCTTTGAGCCCCCCATGGCGCCTATTGTAGGCTCCCCCCAAGAGCGCTGCTACCGCAACAAAGCCCAATACCCTGTCCGCCAGGAAGGGGGCAAGGTAATTGCCGGCTTTTTTGCCAAACGCAGCCACAGGGTTATTCCCTGCCCCCGGTGCGCTTTGCAGCCGGCTTTTTTTGAAGATATTGTAGCGTACACCTGCCGTTTTATGGAGGAAAAGGGCGTCAGCGCATACGAGGAGGAAGAGGGCCGCGGCTTAGTACGGCACATCTACATCCGGTATGGGGAAATCAGCGGTGAAGTAATGGTCTGCCTTGTTATCAACGGCCCTTCCCTGCCTCACGCCCAACAGTATATTGACGGCCTGCTGCTGGTTTGCCCCCAGGTGGTTTCTGTTATTCTGAACAAAAACACCCGGCGGGACAATGTAATTTTGGGGGAAGACTGTTCCACCATCTATGGCAAGGGCGCCATTTCCGACGTACTGTGCGGCGTAACCTTTGAAATTTCCCCCTTAAGCTTTTACCAGGTAAACCGCAGCGCTGCCCAGCAGCTGTACGAAATTGCCGCCCGCCTTGCCCAGCTAAAGGGCAACGAGCTTTTGGTAGATTTGTACTGCGGCACTGGCACCATTGGCCTTTCCATGGCGGGCAAGGTGCGCCAACTCATTGGCGTTGAAATTGTGCCGGACGCTGTAGAAAACGCCCGCGCCAATGCCCAAAACTGCGGCATAGAAAATGCCCGTTTTATTTGTTCTGATGCCGGTACTGCTGCTGTAACCCTGGCCCAGGAGGGCCTTTCCCCCGATGTTGTAGTAGTAGACCCGCCCCGTAAGGGATGCAGCGCTGAGGTTTTGCAGGCGCTGCGGGATATGGCTCCCCCTAAAATTGTAATGATATCCTGCAACAGCGCCTCCCTGGCCCGGGACTGCAAGGAACTGCTGGCCTGCGGGTATACTGTGGTGCAGGCCGTGCCTGTGGATTTGTTCCCCAGAACGGCGCATGTCGAAACGGTTGTACTGCTTTCCCACAAAACGCCAGACGGACATATCAACGTAAAAGTCGAGTTTGGCGAGGGTGAGGGCAAAGTTCCGCTTGATAATATTTCAAAAAGAGCAGAAGCGTACAAGCCAAAAGAGCGAGTGACCTACAAAATGATAAAGGAGTACATAGAAGCTAAATACGGCTTCAAAGTACATACCGCATATATCGCAGAGGTAAAGAGAGACTTAGGTTTGCCGATGTACGATGCTCCTAATGCGGTAGAGGAATTGAAACAGCCGAGGAAACATCCAACACCAGAAAAAGTTGAAGCGATAAAAGATGCGTTGAAGCATTTTGAGGTAATTTAATAATGATGAGCGTATCATTAAAAACAGTGGTACGCTTATTTATTTACATATTTATCTTTTCGCTGATCAATATTTTATCTGATTAAAAAAGCGGAGGGCAGATTTCATACTAAACTGCCTAATTGATATGATTAAAAGTGTTCACTTTTCTATTAT
>CAJTSZ010000199.1 GCA_910578755.1 uncultured Oscillospiraceae bacterium
CTGGCAGATGCGGGCTATTCGCCCTTCCTGCCCGTTGCACAAAAAAATAGTTTCGCCCTGCTCCACTATTTTTTATGCCTGCGCTTTTTGTGGACGCGAGGTACTTTTTCCCGATTTTCGGCCTTTTTCATTAAAAAATACCCAATAACAAAATCCCCCAAGCTAAAGGCTACGGCCAAAACAAGCACAGGGCTTATGGTAAAATGGTAGCTGTAGCCAACATCCACACCCTTTGTTTTGCCCGCTAAGTATACCAGCCAGGGAAACAGGAGCCATACCCAAAAAAGTACCGCGCCAACATCGCAAAAAAGGCGGAGCAGCTTTAAATACTTTTGCTTGTTCCAAAAACGGGCCATAACCTTCTCCTTTCAGCTTATTCAATATTTTGGATTTGTTCCCTGATTTTTTCTATCTCCGACTTCATTTCTACCACAATTTTAGCAATTTCCACATCCTGGGCCTTGGAGCCGATGGTATTGGCCTCCCTGTTAAACTCCTGGACCAAAAAGTCCAGCTTGCGGCCCATTGGCTCCTGGGAATTTAAAATATCCCGGAACTGGCGGATATGGCTGCCCAAACGCACCATTTCTTCACTGACTGCAATTCTATCGGCAAAAATGGCCGCCTCGGTGACAATGCGCTGCTGATCCAGGGTTTTGTTCCCCAAAATTTCCTGCAGCTTAGCCATTAACCGGGCGTGGTAGTGCTCCACGGTTTTTGGGGCAAGGGTTTCCACCTGTTTTACATAGTCTTCAACAAGTTTTAGGTGGCCAAGCAGGTCCTGCTCCATTTTTTCCCCTTCGGCCTGGCGCATTTGAATAAAGTTAGCAACTGCTTCCTCCGCGGCCTGCTGCACTGCCTGCCAGGTTTCTTCCTCGTTATCGGCAGCCTTTGTTACGGTAAAAATATCCGGGAAGCGGGCCAGCTGGGAAACCGCCACATCATCCTTAATTTGCAGCTCGTCGGCAATGGCGTGGAGGGCATTCACATAGGACCTGGCCAATTCCCGGTTTACCTTTACCTGAGTTGCAGCGGAACCCTCTGCGGAGGCCACTGTTACGCAAACATCCACCTTCCCGCGGGAAATGGCGGTTTTTACATATGCCTTTAGTTTTTCCTCCAAATAAGAGTATGCCCGCGGCATTTTTGCGGAAAACTCAAAAAAGCGGTGGTTTACCGACCGTATTTCCACGGTGACATCCTTTGTACCCACTATAGCCTGTCCGCGGCCATAGCCTGTCATACTTTTAACCAAAACAATGTGCCCCCTTCTTTAAACCGGCGCTGCGGCCTGCCTTTTTCCGGCATTTTCAGCTTTTTTATACGCATACAAAAAACTGCCTTTAGCACTGCGGGCCTGGGGCAGCAGCCAGTTTTTCTATGGCTTCTTCCTTTGTTGCGGTAAAGAAAAAGCTGCTCCCTAAATTACATTCGTACATAAAATCCTTTAACGGCTTGCTGGTATAAGCAGAAAAATCCCCGTAAATTGCCGCTTTTACACCGTACACTACCCATTTTTGCAGGATTTCCCCTGCTAAAGTAGTGCTGAGTACAAAAAATTCCGGTGCAAGGGCCTCCTTTGGAATAGCAATGCGGTTGGCACCAGCCTGGTATTTTGCTTCCACCACTAAATCCAGCGCGGCCTGCACATTGGCAATTGCCGGTTTGTTTTCTGCAACTATGCCTATGGCTATATTATTTTTTGTTACTGTTTCAATGTTCATAATTTTTATTTCCTCCATTTTTCCCATCCATTAACAGCAGGCAACACGGCAGGGCGGAAAACCAGCCGCCAAGGCGTGTACAGGGAGAGCCTGAACAGGCTCTTAGTAAACGATGGTTACATTAAGGAAATGGACAAACAATATGGAAGTTTGCTCCTCCCGCCGCTAAAGCGGAAGAATATAGCATACATATGCTGTCGTAATATTTTACTATACCTACGGCGGCTGTGTCAACTAAGAGCCTATTCAAATTCTCAACGCTATGGACTTACTACAATTATGTTTTTTATTGTTTCACAATAAAAAGCTGATGTGCTGGCAGATGCGGGCTATTCGCCCTTCCTGCCTACCGCACAAAAAAATAGCTTCGCTTCGCTCAACTATTTTTTATTGTTTCACAA
>CAJTSZ010000200.1 GCA_910578755.1 uncultured Oscillospiraceae bacterium
AGCCTCCCCTTCTACTTCCGCCACCAAAAAAACGGCGTAGGCGTGCTGGAGCTCTGCGGCAAGGGCGTTTTCGCTCCAGGGGTTGGAGAAGCACTCCTTTTCCAGTACTGCCAGCCTTTGGATATGCCTCTGTTCCATTGGAACAATGGCAAGTCCCCCTGTTTTTTCCAATGGCTCCATTGTATTCCCCCTTTACTTTGCGTCCAGCCAGGTTTTTCCGCTGTGAACGTCTACCGTCAATTTCACTTTCATTTGGGCGGCAGCCTCCATTTCCTCCTTCAGCAGGGCCTGTACCTGCTGGGCCTCCTGCTCCGGGGCCTCCACAATCAATTCATCGTGGACCTGTAAAATCAGCTTTGCGTCCAGGTTTTCCTTTTTTAGGCGGCGGTACACCCGAACCATGGCTATTTTAATAATATCGGCGGCTGTGCCCTGGATAGGGGTATTCATAGCAACCCGCTGGCCAAAGGCTTTGATATTGTGGCTGCTGGAGGCAAGCTCCGGCAAATAGCGGCGGCGGTTGTACATGGTACAAACATAGCCCTGTTCCTTTCCAAAGGCAATGGTGTCATCCATATACTGTTTTACCCCGCTGAAGGTTTGCAGGTACTGCTTAATATACTGGTCTGCCTCTGTAACAGAAACACCAATGTCCTGGGAAAGGGAAAAGGCCCCAATGCCGTAAACAATGCCAAAGTTTACTGCCTTGGCCCGGCGGCGCATCTCCGGGGTAATAAACAAGGGCGGCAGGTTAAACACCTGGGAGGCCGTGTTGGTGTGGATATCCTCCCCGCTGTTAAAGGCTTCTATCATATTTTCGTCCCCGGAAATATGGGCCAGTACCCGCAGTTCAATCTGGGAATAATCGGCGTCCACCAGCTGGCAGCCTTCCTTTGCGCGGAAAAACTTCCGCAGCTGGCTGCCCAACTCCGTGCGCACCGGAATGTTCTGCATATTCGGCTCTGTGGAGCTTAAGCGGCCAGTACGGGTATCGGTTTGGTTAAAATGGGAATGGATGCGCCCGTCGGGGCCCACCACCTTCAGCAGGCCGTCCACATAGGTGGATTTTAACTTGGCCGCCTTGCGGTACTCCAGAATATACCGGATAATCGGGTGCTTGCCCAGCAGGCTTTCCAGTACATCTACATTGGTGGAATACCCCGTTTTTGTTTTTTTCCGCGTGGGCAGGCCCAGCTTTTCAAATAAAATATCCCCTAACTGTTTTGGGGAATTGATGTTAAAGCTTTCCCCGGCAAGGCTGTATATTTGCTGCTGCATTTCCTCTATTTGCCCGTCCAGCACCTTGCCGTATTCCACAAGGGCAGCGGCGTCCACCTCAAAGCCCAGCACCTCCATGGAGGCCAGCACCTGGGCCAGGGGGAGTTCAATTTCGTCCAGCAGCTGTTCCTGGTGATTTGCTTTAATTTCCCGGCGCAGGGCCGCTGCCAGGGCGGGCAGCACTGCCGCATTTTGCACCAGCTTTTGGTGCCCCTCCTCATCAAGAGGGGCGCTGGGCTGTATTTGGGGCAGGGGCACATGGTACTGGGCAGCAAGGCCCTCCACGGTATATTCACTGGCGTTGGCGCTGAGCAAATAAGCGGAAAGCATCCCGTCCTCCGCCACCTGGTTTAAGGGGGTGTTGTGTTCCAATCCCCAAACAGTAAGGCTTTTACAGTCAAAGGTAATTTTAGGTTTTTGCGCCGTAAACAGGTACTGGAGCAGAGGCTCAAACTCCTCCTCCCCCTTTTGGGCAAAGGCGGCCTGTTCTCCTGCGGCAAAGGCCAGGGCGGAAATTTCCCCTCCCTGGTACTGGGCCAAAAAGGCCAGCTGTTCCTGGGCCTGGGCCAAAGCCACCAGGTTTTCCCTTATTAGGGGCAGGACAACCGGCGGCTGCGGCTCCTCCGCTTTTGGGGCGGGCAGGTTTTCCCCGGTAAGGCCAAGGCGTTTAATAACGCTGGCCATTTCCAGCCGGCTAAGCAGCGCGAAAGCCTCCGCCTCCTGCACCTGGCCTGGCCGGTACTCCTCTACCGCAATTTGCAGGGGGACGTTCTGGTCTATGGTGGCCAGG
>CAJTSZ010000201.1 GCA_910578755.1 uncultured Oscillospiraceae bacterium
TGGTTGGAGAAAAACTTTCCAGAAATTAACGACTGGCAGGTGCTTTTTGAGGAAAGCACCCTGCGCCTGTGGGAGGGAATGTACGACCCTTACCGCTACCAGTGGCGGGATCAGTGGCTGCCCCACCGCGTAACGGTGCTGGGCACCCAACAATCGGCCGATTTTGACCGCCTTGTTTTAATCAGCTTTGAAAGTATTTTTGTTATGGGAGAAACAAACGAGCAAGGGCAAGGGGTAAGCTGCCCCCAATGGGAAACAACCATTTACTACTGCGCCGGCTGGAGCAGCCAAATGGAAGGGGAAGGCGGCTATGCTAATATGAAGCCACTGTTCCTTAATGAAGCATACGAGTACCCTTCCCTGTATTTTGCAGACCAAAACATCTTGCTGCTGTTGGATTTTGGTATGAATAGTATTTTGTCTGTGGCAGGGGTAGATTCCCTGAAGGAGCCCATAGCCATGTCCAGCGATTATCTGCTGACATATTACTTCCCCCAAACACAAGCGGAGGAGGATAAAATTGTGTATTTATATCAGGGTGACAATACGGATAAGCGCAGTATTTACTATTACTATGGCCAAAGCCGGAGGCTGGTCCCCTTTGAAGGCTGCACTTCCCCCTTACCCCAGCTTTTTCCCTTAAATGATCTGGTTTTGACGCTGTTAAATAATGACAGCCTGCATTTTTATGATTTGGCGTCTGATGCACCTACCACCCCTTTCCTGACTTTCGGTGGCACAGAAGTGGGCGGAACATGGGACAGCCCGGCATACATTATGTACACCCTTGCCACGGAAAGGGAAAACCCCGATAAACACGCCATTATGTACTACCTCCAGGGGGAACAGGAGTGGCGCGTCTGCACCTTTACCACCCGCGGGGAAATCCTTTCCGATTTTTCCACTGGCCTGCCCGGTGTGGGGGATTATATGGGGGATATTAACTATACCGGCGGTTTGGTATACTTTACCTACTACCCCGACGGCTCCGGCTATAACGAGGAGTATTACTGCGTAGATGCCCGCCCCGGCAAAAGCCATGCTATTCAGCGAACCCGATAAAACAAGAAAAGGGAAACGAACCATCGCTTAACAAGGGTAAACCCGCGTTAACCCTTGTCAAACGATGGAAAAGGAAGGGAATACAGATGAATTTTAGCAGTAAAAAAGAAGCCCCCAACGGCCAAAAAGAGCTTTGGCTGGATTGCCTTAATATTGATACAGAAGATTGGTCCCATGTTTTTTCCGCCTGCTTGGGCAAAATGATGGCCATACAAACCGCCTGCGGCGAGCAAGTGGTAAAGGGGCAAAACTGGAATGTTGATTTTTCAGAGGGAACTATTTGCTTTGGGGAGCAAAAATACCCAATCCAGTTTATTGGCAGCGAGGCGGCAGCCAGCAATACATGGTTGTGGGGCTGGGAAAATATCAACGGCTTTTCCGAAGAAATGCTTCAATTAGCTCAATACACAAAAGAAGTTGGGGAGCATTGGGGCTTGGAACCGCTGACAACGGCAGGCTTTGACCTGGATAACACATTTAACGGGCATAACCTATCCATTGTAGCTTGCGGCATAGGGGCACAGTATTGTTATTACCGGGGGCCCCATAGCGGAGGCGCCATTTTCGTGGCATTTTCCGGCGTTCCAAATAGTGTATTTGCTCCTGTAGACGTTCAAAAATTTGTATCCATAACAACCCAGTGTATCCAGCAATTTGATGTTGACCACAAAATTTTTACAGAGGCCTTCCTCCAGTGGAACGGTACAAAATATCGGTGGGAAAACCAAGGGATTATTGCCCACTTTCAGCAGGATTTAAAAATCCAGTTTGAACAAACCAGTGACTGCTTGCGTATTTGTTCCATAAACACCATTTTGTAATGTAAATAGCGGAACATAGGTCACAAAAAACGACATATAAATGGTGCTGTGAATTGCAGCAGATTTAGTAAATAAAAAAGGTTCCCCAAGATGAAAAGAGAACCCCCCGGCGTAGCCGGGGGGTCTAATTGTATAAAGAAAACCACTCGCTAGGCGAGTGGTTCAAAAGAAGGCTTCTGCCG
>CAJTSZ010000202.1 GCA_910578755.1 uncultured Oscillospiraceae bacterium
AATATAAACTGGGTATGATGAAGCGCCAGAAATACGTTGACTGGATTGTACAGCACATCTCTTAACCAACCATGCAGCTTTGGGTGTTTGGCCCAAAGCTGTTTGTGCAGCAGGAGAATATCTATGGATAAAAACGCCCTTTTGGAACTGATTGCAAGAATTAACACAAGGGACGAGCAGTTTACTGTCAGCAGTGACACCATTAGCTGGAAGGCCCTGCGGGAGGCGGAAACCCTGGACGACCCCGCCTTGTTTCCGCTGCTTTTAGAGATTATTGCCGAACACAAGGGAAAAGCAAAAAAACAGCGGGAAGTGCGGGACGCCGCCTATTTTATTCTTGGGCGGCTGCTGGAAAAATCCTTTGATGAAACTGCCGCCCTCTTTTTTATCCGGCGGCTGGAGGAGGAAAAGGACAAATACATCCTCCACTCTATGCTGTGCCGAATTGTGGACTGGCAGCGCAATGCCAAGCGGACTTTACCGGTTGGATTGGACATATCCCCTATTTTGGCTCTGGCAAAGGATGAGAGAAACCCGGTACGGCACAGCGCCATTCACGCTTTGGGCACCTGCCCCAGGACAGAAAGCCGGGAACTGCTGGCCTACTACCTTACCCAGGATGATGAAAAACAATATCAATACGAAATATATTATGCCAACATTGCCCTGCAAAGCATTGGGGAGCCGGCCGACATCCCTTTATTGGAGCGCTTTCTTAAAAGCCGCCGCCCCGACCTTAAAATAACGGCGCAATATGCCATTGAATACATTAAAAAGCGGAATCCAGGGTTATAAAAAAGAGCAGCTAAAAACTTAGCTGCTCTTTTTACTGTTTCACAATAAAAAGTTGATATGCAAACAGATTCGCTTTGCTCACCCCTTTTTTATTTAAAACCCCAATTTTGTAAACACCCAGGGGTACACTGCCACCCCGGCAAAGGTAGTTAAAAAGCCAGTGAGCCAGTAGAAAAGGGGCTGCTGGGGCAAAAAGCTGCCAGCAACATACACCAAGCCTACCAGGGCCATGCCTAAAACCCATCGAAGCAGCCGCTTGCGCCATTCTTTCACCGGTTGAAAGCCAGCCCAGCGCTGCTCCATCGAATACGCTGCTGCAAAGCCGCAGAACAGGCCGCTGGCGGTAATGTAGTCCTTAGAGCCTGCAACAAGGAGGATAACAAGGCTAAAGGCTGCCCCTGCCCAATACAGCCTTTCCCTGTTTTTCACCCGGCGGAACAGACAAATGGAAATCCCGGCGCTAATAAGCCCCAGCAAAAAGCCTACCGCAACATCCTTGGGCCAATGCACCCCCAGGTACATACGGGAAAGGGCAATTAAGGGGCACAGGGCCAGCAGCCCTGCCCAAGCCCAGGGCTTTTTAGACCAAAAGGCCATAGAGGCCCAAAAGGTGGCTGAGGTTTGGGTGTGGCCGCTGGGGAAAGAATGGCCTGTAGCGGTTTCCACCCGAAGGCTGCGCACGCCCTCCTGGCCAATGGGCCGGGGCATACGGAAAATATCCTTTACTAGGCCGTTAAGGCAAATGCTTTGGAACAAGGAAAAGGCAATATACTCTCCCATTTCCTTATTTACGCACCAGTATATAAAAGTAAAAATGGCCACAATGGGCACCTGTTCCCCCAAAATAGTTATAAAAAGAAAAAAGTTGTCCAGCACAGGGCTGGCAAATTGCTGAATATAACGCAAAATTTCTAATTCCAAAGGCTTGCAGCTCCTCACTTTTTTATAATTTTTGGGGGTGGCCCAGACCCCGCCTGTGCTATTGGGGCTTTCAGCCCCAAGCCCTTATAGGGGCCCTCCGGCCCCTATAACCCCAGGCCCCATTTCTTTCTTCGTCAGAAAGAAATGGGGGAAAGAAAGTCGCCGAGGGTTCCACCCTACGGGTACCCGTTATTTGCTTGCGACTCTCAATAAGCGGCGGCAACCGGTGTTTGTACAGCGTTCCATTATAACAGGCCGTTCCCATGCTAGGCATGGGAATATGGCCATATTATAAGTTCGCTGTACTGCACAACGGTTGGTCTGC
>CAJTSZ010000203.1 GCA_910578755.1 uncultured Oscillospiraceae bacterium
AAGTGTTGTAACCTTCCGGCAGAGTCATAATATAGTCATGAATATTGGCCTTACGGGCAGCCTCGTAAACTTCCTCCTGGGTACAGCCCAGCTTGCCATAGGCAATATTGTCGTAAATAGTACCTGTGAACAGGAAAACGTCCTGCTGCACAATGCCAATGTTGCGGCGCAGGGAATCCCGGGTGAAGGCGCGGATGTCGCTGCCATCAATGGTAATAGCCCCGGAGGTGATTTCATAAAAGCGGGGAATTAGGTGGCAAAGGGTTGTTTTGCCGCCGCCGGAAGGGCCTACAATGGCCACCATTTCACCGGCAGGGAAGTGGATAGAAATGTCGGAAAGAATTTCTGTTTCCTGGGGAACACCGTTTTCATCGGTTTCGCCGTAGCTGAAGGAAACGTTTTGGAAAGAAATATCCCCCTTTACATTGGAAAGGGTTTTGGCGCCGGGGGATTCTTCTTCCTCTGGAACGTGGAGCAGCTCGGTGTACCGGTTAAAGCCGGTGACAGCGTTCTGATACATTTCAACAAACTGTATTAAACGCTTAATGGGGTTAATAAACATATTGATGTACAGCACGTAAGCAAGAAAATCCCCCACGTTAATTTTACCGTAGTAAACAAAAAGGCCGCCGCCCAGCAGCATGGCAAGGTTTAACATGGACATAATAAAGTTGGTGCCGGCAGAAAACTCCGCCATTACCTTATAGGAAGCTTCCCGCACCCGCTGAAAACGGCTGTTGTTGGCCTGGAACTTATCCATTTCTGTATCCTGCCCGGTAAAAGCGCGGGAAACACGGACACCGGATATACTGTTTTCCAGGCTGGCGTTAACCTCTGCAATTTCTACCTTGGTTCTGTTAAAGGCCGTTTTCATGGCAAGGCGCTTTTTAGAAACAAAAACAATCAGCAGGGGAATAAGGGCAAAAATAATAACGGTTAAGGGGATGTTGATGGTGCAAAGAATAATAAAGGCACCCAAAATGCTGACGATGGAAATGAAAAAATCCTCCGGGCCGTGGTGGGCAAATTCCGAAATATCCATTAAGTCGTTAATAATGCGGGACATGATGGTACCGGTTTTGTTTTCATCGAAGTAGGAAAAAGGGATTTTGTGCAGGTGGGCGAATATGTTCTGCCGCATATCTGCCTGCATCCGCACGCCTACAACATGGCCTTGGTACTGCATAAAGTACTGCATTAGGGACTGCAATATGTAAATGAGAAGCAAACAGGCGCACCAAACCAAAATAAGGCGCAGGTTTTTGTTGGGGATGTAATCGTTAATAATACTGCGGGTGACCATAGGGTAAACCAGGTCACAGGAAGCAGCAACAAAGGCACATACCATATCAAAAATAAACAGCTTTCGGTGCGGTTTATAATATGGAATAAATTCTTTCAGCATAACCAGTACACTCCGTTTCTTTTTATATTGTTCTCTTTTTAACGTATACCATTATACTCATTATTTTGGCATGACGCAAGGGAATTTTTCCCGCGGAAGGGGCGGCCAGGCGGAATGGCAGAAAATATTTCCAGAAAAAAAGAGGAACTATTTACATATTAGCGGTAGATAAATCATACCAGTGATGATATAATAACCGCAAAACGGTTATTATATTTGAAATGCCCCAAGCCCCTTTCGGGGCGCGCCGTCCCCGTGTTCCAGGTTATGGCCTGAGATATTGGCTGCCTTCAAGACTTGTGCTATTGGGGCTTGTAGCCCCTTTGAACCCCCCGGGCGGCCTGCTGGCGCAAAAGGCCGCCCGGCTTTAAACAATGCCACTACTTAAGTACGGTTGGCCACACTTGGGGAGTGTTTTCATTTTAAAAGGCCGTAGTCAAGCTACATGGCCAGTTTCCAATGAACACTCCCCTGCGTGAGGCCAATGCCGCCCAAAGGAGGGGGCGGCATTCCCGCTGTGCTGACTTTTGAATTGTGGCCTCTAACCGTTGGAGGCTGGAAGTTTGGTAATGCCGAGCGCAGGCGAGGCTACTAAGCGGGTAGTCTGCCCCCTCCTTTGGGCAGACCAACCGTTG
>CAJTSZ010000204.1 GCA_910578755.1 uncultured Oscillospiraceae bacterium
GACAATGTAGGTGCTTTTTTCGAAAGAGCCGATATACTCCCTGGTGGTTACGCTGGCCGCCATAGGCACCTGGCTAAAGAGCATACGGCTATACAGCCGGGCGGCGGCTTTATGTTCCGTGCTTAAGGAAATGGATTCCTGGCAAAAGCTTTTGCCAAACAAAGCCATACCGTACAAAAAGGGGCGCTGGAAGCGGCCGGTAAGGGCTTTATTGTGGCAAACCTCGTTTTTTACTTGGTGGGCAAATGTCATTATTACTCTCCCTAAAACTGCTCCGGCATACTGCCGGTTTGGTAAATTAGTGGTTAAATTTTTTTCGCTCAATATCCCGGTGGTTTACCATAGCATGGTAATTGTTTTTTTCCAGGTGGTGGTACAGCTCCTCTGCAATGGCCACAGAACGGTGCCGCCCCCCGGTACAGCCAATGGCAATGGTAAGCTGGCTTTTGCTTTCGTCCTTTTGGTACAGGGGCAGCATATAATCCACCAAATCCAGCAGGCGGGTTAAAACGCCCTGGGTTTTTTCGGAGGAGAGGACAAACTGCTGCACCGGTATATCCAGGCCGGAAAGGGGCCGGAGGGCTTCCTCGTAAAAGGGGTTGGGCAGGCAGCGCACATCGAACACCAAATCCGCGTCGCTGGGCACGCCGTACTTAAAGCCAAAGCTTACACAGCTTACCAGCAGGCTTTCCGCGGCTGTTTTTGTAAACAGCTCCTGCAACTTTTGCTTTAGCTGCTGAGAGGAAAGCAGGGAGGTATCCAAAACAATATCTGCAATTCCCTTGGTTTTAGATAAAATCCGCCGTTCCTCCTCAATGGCTTCTTTGAGGGAGGAACATTCCTCCAGCAAGGGGTGGCGGCGGCGGGTCATTTTATACCGGTTAATAATTTCATCGGTAGAAGCGTCCAAAAACACCACTTTACAATTTGGGTTGCTGCGGCGGAATTCCAATATGCCCCCGGAAGCGCTTGGAAACCGCTTTAAGCTGCGCACATCTGCCACCAGGGCAATTTTTTCATCGTCATCCTGGCTGTTGCATAGCTGGGAAAAGCTGAGGAATAAATGAGGGGGGATATTATCCACACAATAAACGCCAATATCCTCCAACGCATTGAGCGCCACCGATTTCCCCGCGCCGGACATTCCTGTAATAATTACAAACTGCATTTCTTTTTCCTCCCACAGCCCGCGGCTGTCCTTCTTCTTCCTTTTTGCCTTTAACAAGGGGCAACACTGTATTGCCCTTGTTGTTATACTATTTGGGGAATTTGACCGTATGATTCCCAAGGGCCTGCCAGTGTACCTAAATGGGTGCCGGCAAGATTGATAGATAACGAAACAGGCAGTTCCCCAAAGCATTACCAGCTATCAAACACACCCAGGAACTTAAAATAGCCAAAGGTTTTATTTTGTACTTCTTTAATTGAGCCATTATAAATTACCCTGTCCAAAACGATGATTGCATTATAGGGCCTGTCCAACCCATTTGGATACATTCTTTTTAACGCTTCAATGTCAAAAATTTCTGCGTCCTTGACAAGCTCATCTACTTTAGCGGTTAAATTCTTCTGAAACACCATAACAGCAAAATCTTCATCATAGGTATTGATGCCAAAATCAATACCCATTTCAAAGCCTATATAATCATCATGCAAAAGGTCATAATCCTTTTCCTAATATTGCTCAAACAGTTCCTGCGATTTGCAAACACCGGCAAAAACCGAGCAGCGGCTTTCGTTTGTGCTATAGCTAATATCCAGCTGTTCAACCTGTTTCATATTATAACCTCCCTAAAAATGTTGATATATTGTTGGGCTGTGTACAACTTGTGTTTCTTATGAAGGCACTGGCCTTTAACCGTTAGAGCCTGCAAATTTGGTAATGCCGAGCGCAGGCGAGGCTACTAAGCGGGCAGTCCCCCTTTCCTTTTGGGGGACCAACCGTTGTGCAGTGCAACAAACTGCTAATATGGCCATCTGTCCATGCGTAGCATGGGGCCATATTGCAAT
>CAJTSZ010000205.1 GCA_910578755.1 uncultured Oscillospiraceae bacterium
CGTACCCACAACCACCTGGTCCAATGTATTGGGGATTTCCCCAAAATCGGAACAGCGCAGCCCCATAATAAATAAATCCACCATAGTATCCAAAGGCAGAGGGACATCCCCCAGCACATGGTAGATGGTATCCAGCAAATCCATAAGCACATTCCAGGCTTCTTCGTTGGTTTGCAAATATTCCTGGTACAGCAGTCCCTCCTCCCCCTCTTTTTGGAACTGCTGTATATTCTGCCGGATGTTGGTTTGCTCCAAATAGGCGTACACCGCCTGGGCAAATTCCTTGCCGGTGCAGTGCTCTATTCGTTCTTTCAGCTGGCATAGGGGATGAACCACTGCTGCCGCCGTTTGGTTGATTTGCTCCAGCTGAGCCAAGTCCTTTTCCGTAAAGCCTTCCACTAGGCCGCGGGGGTTATTTTGGAAAGGTTCCAGCCACTGGCGGCGTTTAATGCTCCACAAGTAGCAGTAATTTTCCAAATTTAAAACATACACATAGGGCAGGCCCGCCAAAGGGTTTTTGCCCACAGCCAAAACATGCTCTGTTTCAAAATTGCTGCGCACAGCCTCCAAGGCTTCTGTAACAAAGGCGGTAACAGGGATTGTCATAATATCTTTACGGCGGTCCCAAAACAAAGGGATTCCATATTGCTGGGACAAAGTTTCCAGGCTGGTTTCGTAGTTTTGCAGGCTGCGGGCAATAATGGCAATATCCTTAAAACGGAATTCCCCGCCTTTTACAAGCTGAATAATTTGGGCTGCCACAAACCGTATTTCCTCATAGGGGTGTACTGCTTCAAAAACAAATACCCCATTATTTGTATGTAAAAATTTTTCTTTTTTGGTTTTTAAAATATTTTGCTGCAAAAAGGAAAGGCTTTCTTCCGCAAAGTGGTTGTTGCCTTGCAGCACAACAGGGGCGGCAACAGGCACTTGGTTCCGTCTTGCAGCAGAAATTACCTGTAAAGCTGTTTCCTTTACAGTATTCAGCATCCCTGTTTCCCCTTTTTTTCCCTGTAATTCCAAGGAGTTTGTTGGCATAGCAAGTATTATACCTTTACACTGTTTTATCATCAATTCCAGCATTTTATGCTCGGCTGCCATAAAGGCCATAAAGCCGTCCACAAAAATATAGTAGGTTGAAAAGAAGCTTTCCCCCTCCAAAATACGGCGGGCACGGACTAAACTGTCTTTTTCATCCCAAAAACTTTTTTCCAGTAAAGATTGATATATTTTGTAAATTTCATATATTTCTTCAATTTTTTGTATTATGCTTTTCGAGGCCTCGCCTTGGGAAAATTCCAGCAGCTGATCCGGTTCCACCCCGGCATTTTTAAATTCCTCCACCACATCCAATATAGATTCTACAAAGGAGGAGGACGCTGCCGCCTTGCTGTACACCACCAACTGGTCCCTTACTTGGTTGAGGGCTAAGGCCATTAAAATACGCTTGGCTGGTTCTGTAACATATTGCCCGGCAATACCCCCATACCGGGAAAACACCTTGTGGCACAGGCGGGTAAAGCTGTACACTTCCACATTCATAGCCAGCCTGGGCCCCATTGCTTGGGTAATTTTTTGTTCTGCTGCAAAGGAAAACTGTTCCGGCACAAGAAAAAGCACCTTTTCCCCTTGTTGTACCAATTCTTTCATTTGTTCAATCATATATGTTGTTTTTCCGCTTCCCGATAAGCCAACCAAAGGAATAAGCACTTTAATACCCCCTATAGATAAAGGCATCCTTTTTCTGCACCACAAGAAGCAAGAAAAAGGGCCGTTTAAAATTTTGTACCATAGACGCGGGCGCGCAAAAGCGGATACTTTCAAACTTGTGTTGTTGGGGCTTTCAGTCCCAAACCTTACAGTGGATACTCACTGTAAGGTAGCAAGTTTGCTTCCAGCAAACTTTTTGGGGGTTCCACCCCCAAACCCGGCCCCATTTCTTTCTGGCGAAGAAAGAAATGGGGGAAAGAAAGTCGCCGAGGGTTCCACCCTACGGGTACCCCTTATTTG
>CAJTSZ010000206.1 GCA_910578755.1 uncultured Oscillospiraceae bacterium
AAGGGCTTTGCCCGCATATGAAATACCCCCGGCTATGCCGGGGGATATTTATTACGAGTTTTACGAGTTCTGTATAATATCCCGGACATGCTGCATTTTTAAATCCAGCTGGGCGCTCATTTCCGCGCATTGGGAAAGTTCCTCGGAGGTGAGCTGGGAAATTTCAGGAGAAAGGCTTTTCTTGTAGCACAGCTTGTGCTCTAAATTGGCCCAAAACTCCATGGCAAT
The DNA here is from genome assembly GCA_910578755.1 of uncultured Oscillospiraceae bacterium. Lineage (GTDB taxonomy): Bacteria > Bacillota > Clostridia > Oscillospirales > Ruminococcaceae > Negativibacillus. The sequence continues at coordinate 229 of CAJTSZ010000206.1, forward strand.
GGTGCGCAGCTGTACCTCCACCTTCATGAACCGTTTTTCGTTTTGCAGGAAAATAGGGACTTCTATAATTAAATGCAGGCTGCGGTAACCGTTATCTTTTGGGTTTTTAATGTAATCCTTCTGTTCAATGAGGCGGATATCATCCTGCAGCAGCAGGCAGTTGGCCAATAGATAAATATCATCTATAAAAGAGCAAATAACCCGTATGCCGGCAATATCGTGAAGCTGCTCCAAGGAGCTGGGGGTGAGGGGGAGGCTGCGGCGTTCCAACTTTTCCTGGATGCTTTCCGGGGATTTTATTCTTGTTTTTATAATTTCAATGGGGTTGCGCTCATGCCTTAGGGAAAACTGCTCGTTTAGTACATGGAATTTTGTTTCAATTTCCAAAAGGGCGCAGCGGTAACAGGACATAAGGAATTTTAATTTTTCAATGCTTTCCTGCATTTGGGAAAAGGAGGCTTCTTCTAAAAGTTCGGTAATTTTTTTGGCTAAGGCAGCAGAGCTGGCGTTTTGCTGTATCATGGAGCCAACCAGTGGAATAGCCAGTTCTTTTATATCCATTATATTTCTCCTTTTTATTTTTGTAATTTTGCTGTTTGGTACTGCTTATATTGGCCAGGAGTATGGGGTGGATTGGTAAACGCAGTAATTGAGCCAGTTGGAATAAAATAAGTAAGCATGGCTACGCCATGTTTTAACTGGTGTATTTTTGGGATTGTCCTGAGGGAAATACCCATAAGGCAGAGGAACATTGGCAAGGCCAGAGTTGATGTCCCGGAAGTATTCTTTAGCAAGGGTATCCGTATCGTATTCGGCATGGCCAAATACAAAAATCTGGCGCCTATTCAGGGAAGCCACAATATGGGCCCCAGCTATAGGGGACTTGGCCAAAACCTCCAATCCGGGAATGGTTTCTATTTCTTCAATGGGAATTTCGGTGTGGCGGGAATGTGGCACAAAGAAAACCTCATCAAACCCACGCAGTAGGGGGGCATTTTTGCGGGTGTAAAAATGGGGGAACACGCCAAACATTTTTTGCGGCAGGGGATGTTTTTCCAGCCCGTAATGATAATGCAGCCCAGCTTGTGCCCCCCAGCAAATATGGAGGGTGGAGTGGACATGGGTTTTACTCCACTCCATAATGGAACAAAGTTCAGGCCAGTAATCTACATCTTCGAAAGGAAGGGTTTCCACTGGCGCGCCGGTGATGATTAGTCCGTCAAAGTAAAAGTGAGCGATTTCACCAAATGTTTTATAAAATTGAAGGAGATGTTCCTGCGGTGTGTTTTTGGAGTGGTGGGTGGAGGGGTGGATGAGTTCAATATCAATTTGCAGTGGAGTGTTGCTGAGCATACGGAGAAGCTGGGTTTCGGTTTCTATTTTTTTAGGCATCAGGTTCAGGATGAGAATTCTAAGAGGACGGATATCTTGGCTGATAGCCCTGCCCTGGGACATGGTAAAAATATTTTCGCCCTGGAGGACTGCTGCTGCGGGAAGATTATCCGGAATATTTATGGGCATACGCATACCACCTTTATAAAGAATAGTCCAATTAAATTTTAGTATCCCAATTTAAAAAAGTCCATAGGAAATAGGAGAAAAACTATGAATTTTGTCGGTTGGCCAAAGGGAAGGTAATAAAATTTGTACATATTCTTAAGAAGATATAAGTATTGGGTGGCCTTTAGCAGAGATATTATCTGACACAGTATTGCAGATTTTATTGGAAAATGGTTGATTATCTCAAAAAAGCCTTGATTTACGGGCATACAAGCAGGATT
>CAJTSZ010000207.1 GCA_910578755.1 uncultured Oscillospiraceae bacterium
CTATGCTAAAGGATATTTTGGAAGTAACCTATGGCTGTATTGTCTACCAGGAGCAGGTAATGGAAATTTGCCGGAAAATGGCTGGCTATTCTTATGGCCGGGCAGACTTGGTACGCCGCGCTATGTCCAAAAAAAAGGCCGACGTTATGGAAAAGGAGCGCAATAACTTTATTTACGGCGCAAAAAAAGAGGATGGCAGCGTGGAATGTGTTGGTGCTGTGGCCAATGGGGTGCCGGCGGAAATTGCCAACGATATTTTTGACGAAATGACCTCCTTTGCCTCCTACGCCTTTAATAAGTCCCATGCAACAGCCTATGCTGTGGTGGCTTACCAAACGGCCTACTTAAAAAACCATTACCCCAAACAGTATATGGCGGCCCTGCTTACCAGTGTTTTGGACAATACCGATAAGGTAATTGGATACATTGCAGAATGTGAGGCCATGGGCATTGCCATTCTTCCGCCGGATATTAACAAAAGCAAGGGCTACTTTACAGTGGAGGAGGAAGGGCTGCGCTTTGGCCTTCAGGCCATTAAAAATACAGGCAAGGCCTTTTTGGAGGAACTGGTAAAGGAACGAAAAGCCAACGGCAATTTTACCGACTTTGCCGACCTTTGCGAGCGAATGTATGGTACCGATTTAAACAAGCGCGCCATAGAAAGCTTTATTAAAAGCGGCGCTATGGATTGTTTTGGCTACAACCGGCGGCAACTGCTGCTGGGTTATGGCCAAATTATGGCCGATATTGACGAAAAACATAAAAATAACCTGGAAGGGCAGCTAAACCTCTTTGAAGCGCCGGAGGTGCAGCTTACCAATAGCAACAGTTACCACCTGCCGGAGGCAGAGGAGTTCCCACCCCAAGTTCTGTTGGCCATGGAAAAGGAAGTAACAGGGCTGTATGTTTCCGGCCATCCTCTTTCCAGGTACCAGGATGTAGTGCGCCGGCTGGGCAGCCAGTTTATTGCCGACGCCACCGCCGGGGAGCATATGGACGGGGAAAAAGTAGAGGTTTTGTGTATTATCACAAAAAAGAAAACAAAGGCGACCCGTTCCGGGGAAACCATGGCGTTTGTTACGGTGGAGGATAACACCGGTTCCGCAGAAATGCTGGTGTTCCCCAAGGTTTTGGCAGCCAGCCGCGGCCTGGTGGAGGAGAACCAGGTTATTTGGGTGCGGGCCAGGGTAAGCGTTCGGGAAGAAGAGGAACCAAAGCTGATAGCGGAAGAAATTATGGATTCAGACCAAGCACAGGCCGAAAAAGCGTCGGCAAGCGCCTCTAAAACAGAGCAGCTCAGCCAAAGCGTGGTAAAACCGGCGGTAAGGGAGGACGGCAAAAAGCAGCGCCCCGGCCTGTACCTGCGGGTGGCCAATGGGGAGGACCCGCTGTTTGCCAAAGCGAAAACTTACCTTGCTGTGTTTGACGGTACCTTCCCGGTGTATGTGTATTTTAAGGACAGAAAAAAGCTCACCGTAGCCCCCCAATCCATGTGGATTGACCCAAACAGAGCCCTGTTCCGCCATTTGGTGGGCCTTTTGGGAGAGGAAAACGTGGCCATAGTGGGTTGGAAGGGTTAGGCCTGCTGGGCTTTTTTGGGGCTTTCGGCCCCAAACCCCAAACATTACAGCAAAGGGAACCCTTTGCTGTAATGTTTTTTGTATTAAAAGTGCGCGGTTGCTTCCGGGCTTGTACCATTGGGGGTTCCACCCCCAACCCGGCCCCTGCTCACGGGGCTTACCCAGCCCCGCACCCTGGGCCCTATTCTTTTGGCGTCAAAAGAATAGGGGAAGAAAAACGTTGGTGGCTGCCGCCCCCAAGCCCCTGCTTATTTGCCTTTGCCACTCAATGAAAAGCGGCAACCGCTGTACAAACACCGGTTGGTCTGCCCAAAGGAGGGGGCAAGCCTCGCCTGCGCTTCGGCATTACCAAGCCTGCGGCTCTAACGTACAGAGCCTGCAAGAAAACAAGTCC
>CAJTSZ010000208.1 GCA_910578755.1 uncultured Oscillospiraceae bacterium
GTTCAGTGAACGGCTGCAAGTTTGCCTACGGCAAACATTGCGGTAGTTTTGCTAGAGATATGGCAAGTTTGGCTTTGCCAAACTTGTAGCCTTGCCTACGCTCGGCATTACCAAACTTCCAGGCTCTGACGGTTAGGGTTTCTGTAACATTTGGAAATATAATAATGACTGTGTCATTATTATACCACACTTTTCAAAAGGCACAACCGCTTTTTGGGGATGATTTTTTGTATCTTTTGTAAACTTCCCATTAAAAATATGTCAGCTTTGTATTTTCAGCTTTTCCTTCCGGTTTTTTGAAAAATTTAGGAAACTTTTTGTATAAAAATCACAAGTTATTCCCGATAGTAGTGTTTGCCGTTGACATTTAAATATTTTTCCCCCAAGCAGGTAATTTTGTATACCTGCCAGTCGCTGGTGATTACCTGGTACTGGAACTGCTCCATATATTTTTCCGTATTGCGCACCAAGGGGCTGCTTTGCAGTTCCATTTCGTTTAGCCACAGGGCTATGCTTTGTATTTGCTGGCGGTTCATTGTTTCCCTTCTGCCATTGTGGTTGTAAATAATTTCTTTAATTTCCCCTGCTGTTACATCCTGCATCCACTGGATATTGCGGTCGCTGCCGCGGAATACAAAGAGAGAACCGCAAAGAACTAAAACAACAGTTAGCCCCAACAGCGCCCATGCTCCGCTGCGTTTTGGGGTAAAATCGAATAAATTTAAAAAACGCTTTTTTAAAAGTGAACCGGAAGCAGAAAAATTAGCTGCCAAAAGCTGTTTTTTGTACCTTTGTTCATATTCCCCCTTGGCAATTTCCAAAATGGCGGAGGCATAGTCCCGGCGGAAAGCAAGCCCTTGGCCTTCCACTGCTTCGCTGTCGCAGGAAATTTCCATGCTGCGCCTGGCCTGCCGCGCCATAATATGAACCAGCGGATTAAACCAGTGAATACCACACACCCCTACCAGCAAAAACTGATAAAGCACATCGTTGCGGCGGCAGTGAACCAGTTCGTGGGAAAATATCATTTTCAGCTGCCGAGGAGTATAATTTTCCCGGGGCAGTACAATGGTGGAGGAGCCAAGGCCCACCACCATTGGGGTGGAAACAAAAGGGCACACTGTTGCCTCCAGCTTTTTTGGTATGCCGGAGCGTCTTTGTTCCATTTCAAAAATTTTTTTAGCCTGCTTGTCTGCTAAGGGGCGGCCCCAACGCTTTAGGTTTACTGCAAACCTGCGGTACTGGACCGCAACAAAGGTAAAATACAAAACCATACCCGCCAACCACAGTATAATCAGAATATGGAACATAGAAAATACTGGGAGTATACCCTCCCCCTGGACGGCAAAGCCGCCTGCACCGGCGATTTTGTTGATGGGTTCCTTAAATAACCACCGGTAAGGCGTTTGAATTTGCACCAAAGGCTTGCTTTTTAGTATATTTATTGGCAGCACCAGCCGCAGGGAAAAAAGCATCCACAGCCAATACTGGAACTTGGCAGTAAAGGTTTTATCTATAATTTTTGAAATACTGAAAAGGGCCAAAATAATAAAAGAAACAGACAAGGTTACGCCTACTGTGTAGGAAAATATATAAGGTTTTTCGCCTTCTTTTCTCCACCATTGGCTTAACAAGGAGCAATACCATTTTTTAGGTTTAAAATTGCCCCTGGCGGCGTTGCACTATCCCGGCTATTACGCAAGCCAAATTCAAAACCGCAGGGGTGTTCCCCTTTGTTAAGCGATTGGTTTTATTCATATTTTATATCATAGTGGTGCAAAGTGGCTCATTTCCTTACGCCAAAATTTAATTTTACAGAATGTTCATATTTCATTTGAAAACAATTATTGGTGTTTCCAAACCCTGTTTTGGGTATTAGGGCAAAACCCTAAACTATTTTTAGCAAATAAATATCCCCCGGCATAGCCGGGGGTATTTCATATGCGGGCAAAGCCCTT
>CAJTSZ010000209.1 GCA_910578755.1 uncultured Oscillospiraceae bacterium
TAACGCAAAAGGCCGCCCGGCTTCAAACAGTGCCACTAACTAAAAGCGGTTGGCCGTGCTCGCCTTGTTTTTGATTATAGTATACCGTGCATTTGCACATGGTAATGTTCCAAGGAAAACAAGGCTACGCAAGGCCAATGCCGCCCAAAGGAGAGGGCGGCATTCCCGCAGTATTAAGTCATAGGTACTGGCCTCTAACCGTTAGAGCCCGCAAGCTTGGTAACGCCCTGCATAGGGCACAAGCTTGGAGGCTGCCAATGCCTCCCAAAAAGGGACAGGGTGTGGGCCGCCCATGCTTTCAAATAAATACAGCCCAGGGGCTTAGGGGCCGGAGCACCCCCGGAGGAGTATAAGCAGCAGCCCCTGCATAGCAGGGGCTGCTTGGCAATAAAAATTGTTTAGGAAATAAACAGCTGTGTCCAGTACAGGGTGCCGTTGGAAGATTGGTAACAGCCTACGCCAATGGAGGTGTAGCGGCTGTTCAAAATATTTTCCCGGTGCCCTTGGGAATTCATCCAGGCATTCATAACTTCTTCCGGGGTGCGCTGGCCGTAGGCAATGTTTTCCCCGGCGCTCATGTAATTTACACCCTGTTCATCCAAAACAGTGGAGAAGCTGGAACCGTTGGGCCGTGTATGGGAGAAGGAGGAAGTTTGTTCTACGCAGCGGATGCGGGCTGCTGCTGTAACATCCGCATTAACTGTTAAGGGGTTTAAGCCAGCTTTGGCCCGTTCCTGGTTTACCAGTTCTACAACCTCCTGCTGGAACTGGGACATGGTGTCGCCAGGGTTTTCCGGCAGCTCCGGTGTTTCTGGTACGTCAGGCAGTTCTGGTGTTTCCGGTGTCCCTGGTACTTCAGGCAAATCCGGCAGTTCCGGTGTTCCTGGTACATCAGGAAGCTCTGGCAGATCCGGTGTTTCATTATCCTCGCCGGGGTAAGCGGGGAAGTCCGGCCCCGGCAAGGTGTTGTCCGGGCAGCCTGCACCAGGCAGCTGGAAGGGTGGGAAGTTGGGGCACAGCTTGTTTTGCAGCATATTTAAGTAGAAAAACAGCGGGGAATTGGTGTAAGATATGTTTTCCTGGATATTGCCGGCCTGGGTGGCGGGCATTTCCTGAGCGTTGGCCATTACAGAAAAAGAAGAAATTGCCGCAATCAGGCAAATGGCTGCGGTAATTTTTTTACTATTGTGTTTCATAGGTGTTAACCTCACTTTCAAAGATTTGAACTGATTATACTACAAAAGTAAATTAAAAATCAAATCCAATTTCTTCCCCGGCTTCATAGCCCATGCCCTGGCGGGGAGGCCCTGCTTTCCCGAAAAAATAGGGGAGGAAGCGATACCCCAAAAACCTCATAAAACCTCGCAAAACCTCGTAAAACCTCAAAAAAGCCTTGAATTTATGGTGGGAAACCTATGGCAGAGATTTGAAAGTGGGCAGATACCCCCAAAAACCCCGAAAAAAATAGTTAAGCAAAGCGAAACAGTTTTTTGTGCAGAGCGGGGCGCATATTATTTGTATAAAAGGAAAGCAGGGAAGCGCCCCTTGCAAGTTTTTTGGCTTTGCCGGCATATTAAATTTTATTCTTACAATAAAAAAGTTTTTGCCTGTAGAGGAAACATTTCACAAAAACCCGCATAAAATAAGGGTGTAGCGGGCTACAGGCACAGTGAAAAAATGGAAAATAAAAAAGCAAAAAAAGTATTGACTTTTAAGAAGAGATGTAGTATACTAAATAACGTCGTCAGGAGAGGAACAAGAAACGACGGCATGAATGTGGGAGTTTAGCTCAGCTGGGAGAGCATCTGCCTTACAAGC
>CAJTSZ010000210.1 GCA_910578755.1 uncultured Oscillospiraceae bacterium
ATCCAAATGGTTGGTAGGTTCGTCCATAACCAGAACATTGCCCTTTTCCAGCATCATCACCGCAAAGGCCACTTTGGCCCTTTCCCCGCCGGAAAGGCTTTTTACCTGTTTGTAAACATCCTCACCGGAAAGGAGCACCTGGCCTAAAATGCTGCGAACCTCCTGCTCGTACATTTGGGGAAAGCGGTCCCAAATTTCATCAATAGCCCGCAGTTCCGGGGAAAGCTGCTTGTTTTCCTGGTCGTAGTAGGAAATTTTCACCTTTCTGCCCCACTCCAAGCGTTGGCTGGCGCAGGGCAGCTTGCCCAGCAGGGCCTTAATCAGGGAGGATTTCCCCACGCCGTTGGCGCCAATAAACGCCACCTTTTCCCCGCGCAGTACATCCAAATCCAGCCCCTGGCACAAGGTTTTTTCCCCCGCGCCCTGGCCTACGGTAATGTTTAAACCGGCAGCATGGAGCACGTCCTTTACCGGTTCATAATCGTATTCAAAGCGAAAGGAAGCCTTTTTGTCCCACAAAACAGGCTTTTCCACCCGTTCCATGCGCTCCAGCGCCGCAATGCGGGACTTGGCGCTTTTGGAGGTAGAGGCCCGGGCAATATTTTTGCGGACATAATCCTCCATAGAGGCAATTTCCTGCTGCTGAATTTCATATTCCTTCAGTTGGCGGGTAACGCGCTCTTTTTTCTGTTTCACATAACTGCTGTAATTGCCGTTGTAGGCGGTAAGGCAGGTGCGCTCCACCTCCCATACCTTATTCACTAACCGGTCCATAAAATACCGGTCGTGGGAAACCACCAGCAGCGCCCCCTTGTAGGCGGCCAAATATTCCTCCAGCCAACCCAAGGTTTTAAAGTCCAGGTGGTTGGTAGGTTCGTCCAAAATAAGCAGGTTTGGTTCCCGCAGCAGCAGCTGGGCAATAGCCAAACGGGTTTTTTCCCCGCCGGAAAGGTTATCTGTCACCGTTTCCTTGTCATAGCCGCCAAAACCCATGCCGGTGAGCACCATATTTATTTTTACATCTATGGTATAACCTTCCTGCTGCTGGAACAGGGCCTGCTTTTTATCATATTCCTCTGTAAGCTGCCGCAGTACTTCCGGCTGGGTGCAGGCAGCCATTTTTTGGTGAAGCTGCTCCACCTCGTCGCCCAAAGCAAGAAGGGGCGCAAAAACACCGCGCATTTCCTGGTAAATGGTCTTGCCGTTGGAAAGGCCGCTGTTTTGCTTTAAGTAACCAATGGTAACGCCGCTGCTTACAATAACCTCCCCGTCCTCATAGTCCAGCCCGGCGGCAATGATATTAAGCAGGGTGGACTTTCCTTCCCCATTGGGGCCTACCAGGCCAATGCGGTCTTTTTCGTAAATGGCTGCGGTAACATTTTTAAGAATACATTCCGCGCCGTAGTATTTTGAAACATTGTCTAAAGAAAGTATCATTTGCTGTAAAAGCTCCTTTACTGTAAAGGCTTTTCGTTTTTTGGAGTTAAATAAAAGGGGTACCCGTTTAATATTACCATATTGCGGCTTTTGCTACAACCTGTTTTGGTTCTTTTTTGCAAGCTCCACATCCCAACCCTCTGTTAGGGGCCCATTTAAACCACAAGGGCCACTTACGTTGTTAATTTGTCCAGTTACGTTAAGCTGGCTTACCCCGGCGGCTGTTTGGTCGAATAAAAATAGTAAAGGAGTATAAAACAGTAAAGGAACAGCAACATGATAAAAATAGCAATTTGTGATGATGAAGCCCCAACCCGCGCTTACCTTGCAGCTTTGGTTCAAGCCCAAGGCTGCCCCTGCACCATTG
>CAJTSZ010000211.1 GCA_910578755.1 uncultured Oscillospiraceae bacterium
AACCACAGCCCCCGAAAAGGAGGAAAGGTAATCCTCCAAAATAGTAAGGGTTTGTATATCCAAGTCGTTGGTGGGCTCGTCCAGCAAAAGCACATTGGGGGCCTGCATTAAAATGCCAAGCAGGTACAGCCGCCGCCGTTCCCCGCCGGAAAGCCGTTCAATGGGGGTATATTGCAGCAGGCCGTCAAACAAAAATGTTTCCATAAGCTGGGCTGCAGTTAAAGTGCCCCTTGGGGTTTCCACCTCCAGGGCAAAGTTACGGATATAATCGATTGCCCGCAGGCTGTGGTCCATATCCTCACATTCCTGAGAAAAATAGCCTATCTTTACCGTTTCCCCAATGGAAACGGTTCCTGCATCCGGCTGCACCAGCCCGCAAATGATTTTAAGCAGAGTGCTTTTGCCGCAGCCGTTGGGCCCTACAATGCCCAGCCTATCCCCCCGCAGCAGGTTGTAGCTGAAATCCGCAATCAACTGCTTGCCGGGGTAACTTTTGGAGATATTCTTTAGCTCTATGGTCTTTTTGCCCAGCCGGGAAGCGGCGGCGTTTATTTCCAGTTTAGCCTGGGGCTCCGGCGCCCCTTGGCTGCTTAGCTCCTCAAACCGTTCCACCCGAAAGCGGGCCTTGGTACCTCGGGCCCGGGCTCCCCGCTGTATCCACTCCAGCTCCCGGCGCAGCAGGCTTTGGCGTTTGCGCTGAGTAGCCGCCTCCATCTCCTCCCTTTGGGCCTTTAATTCCAAAAATTTAGAATAATTGGCTGGGTAAGTATACAGGCTGCCTTGGTCTATTTCTACAATGCGGTTGGCTACACGGTCCAAAAAATAGCGGTCGTGGGTGACCATAAGCAGCGCGCCCTTGTAGCGGGCAAGGTAGTTTTCCAGCCAATTTACCATGGAGCTGTCAATATGGTTGGTGGGCTCGTCCAAAATAAGTATTTCACTTTCGCTGACCAAGGCACAGGCCAGGGCCACCCGTTTTTTCTGCCCGCCGGAAAGCGGGCCCACCTGCTGCTCCAAATCCGTAAAGCCCAGCTTGGTTAAAATGCTTTTGGCTTCGTAGCTTTTTGCTTCCCTTTCCAGGCTGGAAACACCGGACAGCACCTGCTGCAAAATGGTAGCTTCCTGCTGAAAAACCGGGTTTTGGGACAAATAGTTTATCCTCACGCCCCGGCCCAAGGTCACCTGGCCCTGCTCTGCCTCCTGGGCGCCGGCAATAATTTTAAGCAACGTGCTTTTGCCTGTGCCGTTAACGCCAATTACCCCTATTTTATCCCCCTGGTCAATGGCAAGGGAAATACTTTGCAGCAATGGCCGTTCGTTATAGCTTTTTGTTATGTTTTCCGCGTTTAATAATATCACAATAAAGAACCTCAATTCCTTCAGGCTGTTTTCGTTTGCTGTTATTATAGCCCGCCTATGGTTGGGAAGTCAAACCTATTTTCACCCTGTGTGGCCGCCCTTCCTACTAAAAGTAAAAAGGCAGGGCAAACCGCTTGCCCCGCCCTGTTTATTCTTTTTTCCTAATTGGGTGGCGTATCACCGTTTTCCACTTTTCCGGCGGGGACTTTCGCGGGTCGGAAAGGTAAATTTCATGGTGGAGGCGGGTGGCGGTAATATCGGTAACATAGCCCTTTTCCTCCAGGTACTGCTCCATTAGGGCAATGGTTTCCGGCTCTGCGTCATAGGCGCCCAGGTGCATTATTTGCACACAAAGGCCCTCCTCCACGGCAAAAAAACGGGCGGAGGAGCAGTCCATCTTTTTCTTTTTTGACGCCGTTTCCACAGCCCAGGCAAAATCT
>CAJTSZ010000212.1 GCA_910578755.1 uncultured Oscillospiraceae bacterium
GGTACCTGCACACAGTGCAGGTACCTTTACTTATATTGACTTTTCCCTCAGTTTACCTTTCTGCCTTGTTTTTTAATCTAAGTTTTTTACCATTTTTATATGGGGGCAATGTTCGTCCATGTACTCCTCACCCTGGGGCTGGTAACCGTTTTTTATGTAAAACCCTTTTACTCTGGTTTGGGCGCTTAAAGAAGCCGTTTTTCCTCCAAGACTCTTAATTTTTTCCTCCAAGTTTTCTAAAATAACACGCCCCACACCTTTGGAACGGTAAGCCTCCAGCACACAAATGCGCCCCAGCTGCCATTCCCCCTCTTTATTTTGAAAGGTGCGCCCTGTGCCCACTGGCTCTTTGTCATCGTATATAATAACATGCCAGCTTTTGGCGTCTAAATCGTCAAATTCGTTTTGAAAGCCCTGTTCTACAACAAAAACCATTCCACGAACATAAAAAGCGTCTGTTGTGTTTTCTTTGCCCTTGGACCATGCAATATTCCAATGTGTTTTTCTTCTCATACTGTATCCTTCCCTTGTGTATTATCGGTTATCATTATTTTTATTATACCTCTTACCATTTAGAAAGAAAAGGCTCAATCCTAAAAATGAAGCCATAATACAACAAAAAAGGGCGTAAGCCGCCCCTTTTTTGGAACATATTTTCCTAATTAAATCCCGCAGGCTAATTTGGCAAATAAAAGCAAAACGGTTCCTGGCAAGCCAAGGGCCGCGCTGGTACCCACCGCCAGTGGGGTAAGGGGCAGAGAGAAACCAGTATAGCTCCCTAAAAGCCGCACGGCACCAAAGCTGGCAAGGCCGGTAAAGGCGGTAAAAAATATACCGGTAAAAAGCATTTTCTTTTGCTGAAAGTATGTAATCTGCGCCAAATATAGAACAGAAAGCCCCACGGCCAATGCGGTTTCCATACGGTTCCCCCTTTATATCTCTCTTGTTTTTAAAATTTTGCAGCAGAAATCGTTTGTTATTATTTATATGCCCCTAAAAGCCTAAACATACCCAACGCCCTTAATTGTTACAGGGATAAGGAATGGACAAAATGGGATATGGGACATTGAATACCCTGCCTGCGGGCAATTTTGTGGTAGTACTGGTACCGATGCTCTAAAGCTTTCCGTTCTAAAATGCAGGCAGAAATTAAATCCTCCTCGGAAACAAGGTTAAACAGGGCCTCGTTGCGGGCAATGGCCTGTTCTATTTCCCGAATACAGGTAATAACCTCCTCTTTGTTCATGAAAACGACTGGTTTGGATGAGGGCTGTAAATCTACTTGAATAACAGGTTCTTTTTTCAATAGCTGTAGCATAGGGTACCGCCTTTCTTTTCCAATATATAGTAATTATATTGGCTGGTGATGGGATTATTATTCATCCCATTTCAAATGTTTTACTACTGAATATTGGGCCAAGCCGTAAAAAAACCTCGAGGCCCTCTAAATCCGATGTAGATTTAGGTACCCCGAGGTGGAGAAAAGCATATTAACCTGTATATCCATCAACAAGTAACAAGTAATAAAGCATATTCTACTATAAAATATATAAAAAGTCAAATATTATTTATTCATTTTCTTTCCATCGTTTGACAAGGGTTAACACGGTTTTTCAAGGTTAAAGCACCTGGCTATGGCATTTTTTGAGCTGTTTTTGGAGTTTTGCAACATACGAAATC
>CAJTSZ010000213.1 GCA_910578755.1 uncultured Oscillospiraceae bacterium
TTCTGGAGGAGTTGTTTCTCCCTCCGGCGGGGTTGTTTCGCTTCCTTCATTATCTGCTGGAGGAGTCGCTTCTTCTCCTTCTGGTGGGGTAACAGCATCTCCTGCTGGCGGAACCACTGGGTTTTCTTCCGGTGGCAGCTCTTCTTCTGCTACTGTTTTTGTCACTGCGTCTGTGGTCAAAGTGAGCAGGCGGTTGGAAGAAGGAATTTTAGCGTTTGCCACTGTTAATGCCAAAGGAGAAGCGGCCGGGGACCAAATGGTGTAAGAATTAGAACCACTGTTGCCGGCGCAAACTACAAAAAGTACATTTTCGTGTGTTAAAGCCAGGGCGTTTAATGCAATGGTTGTGCCATGGGAACCATGGTTTATGCTTTTCCAACCAAGGGACATGCTGATAATTTCGCAGCCGTCCTTTACGGCGTCTTCCATAGCCTTAATTACATCGTTTTCACTGCAGCTGTCTGCCGCGTTGATTACTTTGTAAGCAACAATGGTGGACTCCGGTGCAAGGCCCAACGCGCTGATATCTGTAGTAGCGTTATCCCGGGCAGCAATGGTGCCGGCTACGTGGGTACCATGGCCCTGGTCGTCCAGCGGGTCATTTTTGCCGTTGCCGTTTGTAATATAGTTTCTTCCAACAAAATTGCCGTTTAACAGTTCATCAGCGGAAGGGGTACTGCCATTGGGCAGCTTGCTGGAAAAAACATTTTTTAAATCCGGGTGCCTGTAGTCAATACCAGTATCAATAACACCCACTGTAACGCCTGTACCTTTAATATTTTGGTCATGGAGTGCCTGAATATTAAGGTAAGCGCGGCTGTCTGCCATGCCTTCTGCAAAGCCGTCTACAGCAAAGGTAGAAATGCCGTCGTTTGGAACCACGTTTTCGTGGGTTTCATTGGGGTAAACGGCAAAAACACATTCCAAGGCTGCAATGTCATCTACAAAGTGCTCTGGCACTAAAATAGAAACGCCGTTTAAAGCCAAATCGTACTCATATTCTACCGTGTAGTCAATGTCTTTTAATGCCTGGTAAAAGTCTTCTTTATCCTGTTCTGCAAGGTTTTCCAAGCTTCTTGCACTTGCAGACCTTTCACCGTTTAATTCTGCAATTGCCTGCACTAAGCTGGCCGGCTGGTGTACAAACTCAACAATAACAGAAACCATGCTGTCGCTGTTGCCAAGTTCGTACTCTTCCTCAAAGCCTACCAGGCCGCTGGGGCGGGCTTCATGGGAAAGGATTTGGGCACTTTGCTGGCTTTCCAAGGAAGGTGTTGCCTTGCTGCCGCTGCCGCCTGCCGCAATAGCAGTTACAGGCAGGGAGGTAGCAACCATGGTGAATGCCAGCGCACCGGCAAACAACTTGGAAAGCAATTTTTTAGTTTTTAATTGAAATTCCATTGCAATCTAACTCCTCTTTTTTATAAATTCACAGTATTCTGCAAAAATACATAACTGCGTTGCCGCAATAATTTATGTGTTCCCCCTTTCAAAATTACCGGCGTACCTTTTTGTAGAATACGGAGTGTCTTTGTTATGCTGTGGTAACCACACT
>CAJTSZ010000214.1 GCA_910578755.1 uncultured Oscillospiraceae bacterium
TTTGCCCTCCGGGCAGTTTGCCTGCGCCAGCACCTTGTGGCCTGTGGCCTCAATGGCCCCCGCTTCATGGGTGCAGATGTGGCCGGTGCATGGGGCAATGGTTGCCTCATAAGGCCGCAGCGCCTGGGAGATCATAACCAGGTTGGTAATGGTACCCCCGGCAAGGAAATGCACCCAGCAATCCTGGAAATTGATTTTCTCTTTAATCATCCGTTCCGCGTTTTCGCTGTGGGGGTCCAGGCCATAACCGGATGTTTGCTCCATATTGGTGCGGAGCAGGGCCTCTAAAATTTGGGGATATGCACCTTCGCTGTAGTCGTTTTTAAAACTAATCATTTTACCACGCCTCTTTTTGTAAAATTTTAAAAATTTAAGGAATAAGCTATGGAAAAGCGCAAAGGAATGGCCTAAGCCACCCCTTTGTAGTTATACGCCTTTTGCCCTTAGATGTCAACAATATTCACTAATTCCACATCCCCAATATCCCGGTTCATTTTCAGGGAATTTGCCACTGCATTGGCAGTATCCAAGGCAGTGAGGCAGGCAATGGAGCGTTCCACTGCTTTTCTGCGCATTTGTACCGAATGGCGCTGGGGCTTCCTGCCCTTTTTGGAGGTGGAGATAACGTAGTCGATTTTATTTTCCTCAAACAGGGTGAGAATATTGGGCTCCTCCTCTTCCAGTTTACGCACTGTATTTGCCGCTACCATGTTCCTGTTTAAAACAGAGGCTGTACCGGAGGTTGCGTAAAGTTCAAAGCCCATCTGTTCAAATTTTTCCGCAATGGCAACAATTTCCTGTTTATCGCTGTCGCGGACAGAAATCAGCACCCCGCCGCCTTTTTTCTTCATATTGTAGCCCGCCGCTACCAGGCCCTTAAACAGGGCTTCCTCAAAGGTTTTGGCAATGCCCAGCACTTCGCCGGTAGATTTCATTTCCGGGCCAAGGTGGGTATCCACATCCTGCAGTTTTTCAAAGCTGAACACCGGCACTTTAACGGCAACATAGTCCCCTTCCGGGTAAAGGCCAATACCATAACCCTGGTCCGCCAGCTTTTCACCGAACATCATGCGGGTGGCAATATCCACCATAGGCACGCCGGTCACTTTGCTGATGTAAGGGATGGTACGGGAGGAACGTGGGTTTACTTCAATCACATAAACCTCATCGTTATAAATAACGTACTGGATATTTACCAGGCCCACTACCTTTAAGGCCTTTGCCAGGCGGCCGGTATAGTCGATTAAGGTACGCTTAATGCGCTGGGAAAGGTTTTGGGCCGGGTATACGGAAATAGAGTCGCCGGAGTGGATGCCTGCCCGTTCAATATGCTCCATAATGCCGGGGATCAGGTAATCTTCGCCGTCGCAAATGGCGTCCACCTCCACCTCCTTGCCCATAAGGTATTTATCAATGAGCACCAGGTTATCCTTCATATGGCTGGTGATAATGTCCATGTACTCCTCAACATCCTGGGTGCTGTAGGCAATAATCATATTCTGGCCGCCCAATACGTAGGAGGGGCGCAGCAGCACAGGGAAGCCTAAACGGTTA
>CAJTSZ010000215.1 GCA_910578755.1 uncultured Oscillospiraceae bacterium
AGGCTGGCCTTTTTCCTTATACTTATTTGCAGGAACCTCTTATTGTTTTTAGGAACCCCCAAGCCCCTGTCAATGGGGCCCCCCGGTTAGGGTTCCATTTTAGGAGGTATCAGCTACCTCTAAGCCTTTTCTACTGGGCCGCGCAGGCCCAAACTTTCCAGCGGTGTTCCTCTGGAAAGTAGCAAGTTTGCTGAAAGCAAACTTTTTGGGATTCCACCCCTAACCCAGCCTGTTTCTTTTCATCAGAAAAGAAACAGCAATTCAGCGGATAACCCCGCTGAATTAGCAGCAAGTTTGTAAAGTGAACTTGTGGCCCCACGCTGTGGAGCTGGCGGTTGCCCGCACTGGGGGAGTGTTTTAATTTTAAAGGGCCATAGTCAAGCTATATGGCCAGTACATAAGGAACACTCCCCTGTGTGAGGCCAATGCCGCCGCTTATTGAGTGGCACTGTCAAATTTGGGGTTCAGGGGTGAAACCCCAGCATTTTTCTTTTCCATATTTCTTTTGATGCCAAAAGAAATATGGCCTGGAGTTTTAGGGGCCGGAGGGCCCCTAAAAGGCCGCAGGTTCGGGCTGCGTAAGCCCATTGGCACAGGCTTGGAGGTGCCTCAAACTTCCAAAAAAAAGGCCGGAGCCATTACCCCTTGCTTTGCATATCGCCGTACATGGCGTACATGGGGGAAGGCAGGCCAAAACCGCCGGCAACGGGGATGGCTTCCCCGGTAATAAAGGCAGATTGGTCACTGGCTAAAAACAGTACCGCGTTGGCAATATCCTCCGGCTGGCCGGGGCGGTTTAAGGGGACGTTTTTCAAAAACATCTTTAAAAATTCCGGGGACATATTCTCCATGGCGGCGTCTGTGGCAATAAATCCAGGCAAAACAGCATTGCACCGTATCCCCTGCTTGGCATATTGTACCGCAATGTTTTGGGTCAGGTAGTTAATGGAGGATTTTGAAATGGCATAAGCAAGGCGGGACATATCTGGGAACTTTCCCCCAACGGAAGAAATGTTTACAATGCTGCCCCCGCCGGTTTTTACCATGGATTTTACCGCATATTTGCAGGGTACATAAACGCTGCGCAGGTTGTTTTCTACAATTTCAAAAAATTTATCTGTATCACCGTTTACCAGGTCAAAGTCGTACTTTACATTGGTGGAACCGTAGTTGTTTACCAAAACATCAATACGGCCTTCCTTGGCAAGTACCTCCTCCACCATAGTATGGAAGGTTTCGTTTTTTTGGGCGTCAAAGTACACTACCCCCGCCTGGCCGCCAGCAGCGGCAATTTCATCGGCCACCGCCTGGCCGGCCTCCAAACGGCGCACGGCAAGGTAAACCTTGGCCCCGTTTTCCGCCAGCTTTTTGGCGCAGGCTAAGCCAATCCCCCGTGTGGCGGATGTGACTAGGGCAATCTTATTTTCCAACAGTTTCATTATAATTCCTCCTTCAATATAACCATCGCTTAACAAGGGTAAACCCGCCTGCAGGCATCCCAGGCCTGCGGCGCTGGGATGTGCCCCTAAATGGGTGCTGGACTGCGT
>CAJTSZ010000216.1 GCA_910578755.1 uncultured Oscillospiraceae bacterium
GCGGCAAAATCCCTCGTCCATCCAGTATCCCCCGCCTATGAATACAGGTTCTAAAAAGCTACAGCTCCGCTTTTTTAAATTCTTCCATAAATTCTACAATATAATCCGCCACTGCCTGAAGCATTTCCTTGCCCCACTGTGCTGTGGCCTGCTCTGGGTGGTCGGCGCCCACCCAGCCATTGTTGGTAAAACTGGTTATGGGGCGGCACATGGGCAGGTCAATGCCTTTAAAATTCACGGTTTTAAAGCCGGAGGTTTTAATATTCTCTGTAATATGGTTGTGGAGGTTCATAGGCTGTATATTGGTGGTATCCACAAGGCTGGGGTCAATAGCCATAACGGCGGAGGTTTCTTCCGCGCCGCCGTGGCCGCCCTTCCAGGCTGGGTTTAAGTCCCAGGCCATAAGCCACCAGTTCATCAGCACTGCCATGGCCCCCTTGCGGCTTAAATCCAAGGAAATCCGTTCCAGGGAACTGTTGTTGCCGCCGTGACCGTTCAGGAAAACAAATTTGCGGGCGCCGTGGCGGTAAAAGGACTGGGTCACCTGGGAAAGGACGGCGTAAAGGACATCCGGCCCCAGGGTAATGGTGCCAGGGAAATCCGAAAGATAGTCTGTTGCGCCGTAGGGAATGGTTGGGGCAATAAGCACATTGGATTTTTCCTCAATCAACTCCAAAATTTTGTTGGGGACAATGGTATCTACCCCCAAAGGGTTGTGGGTACCGTGGGATTCCACACTGCCCACAGCAATGATAACCATATCATTGGTTTTAAAATATTCCTCTGCTTTTGGCCATGTAATGTGTTCCAGACGCATAAAAATCACCGTTTCCTTTCTTTTGAGGTTTCCCTCATAGCCTAAACCTTGCAGCGGATGCCGCTGTAAGGGTTTTCTTTTTGGAAGTGTTGCACCACTTCCAAGCCTTTTCTATTAGGGCCTACCCAGCCCCAAAACTTACAGCGGTGCACCGCTGTAAATTACCCCTATCTTTTTGGAGGCGGTTGCTGCCTCCAGGCCTGTGCCCTATGCAGGGCGCTTCGCCCCTGCACTCAGGCTATGTGCCACTTATAAGCCTGTGCTATTGGGGCTTACCCAGCCCCAAGCCCTGGGCCTTTTTTGTGGGCCTCCCCGGCCTACACCCGGCCCATTTCCTTTATGTAAAAAGAAATGGGAAAAGAAACAGCAATTCAGCGGACATTGCCGCTGAATTGGCAGCAAGTTCGCTTTGCGAACTTGTGGCCCCAAGGTGTGGTCGGGCTTCCTGCTGTGCTGGTTTTTGGACTGTGGCTTCTGGCGGTTAGAGCCTGGGAGTTTGGCAGGGCTGCTAAGCAGGTATTTTGCCCCCTCCTTTGGGCAAAACTGGTGTTGCGCAGGGGAGTGTTCCTTGTAATATGGTTATGTAGCTTGTCTACAACCTTTTTAAAACAAAACACTCCCCAAGCACCACCAGCCGCCACTTTGTTAGTGACACCGTCAAATTTGGGGGCCAGGGGTGGAGCCCCGGCATTTTTCTTTTCCATATTT
>CAJTSZ010000217.1 GCA_910578755.1 uncultured Oscillospiraceae bacterium
GCAAGTTTTGCAGGCGAAGCCAAAAAACTTGTAAGGGGCGCTTACAAAATTTCTGCCTTGTACAAGTGTTTCACGCCCCATTCCGCCCTCCCTGCCTACTGCACAAAAAAATAGTTTTGCTTTGCTTTACTATTTTTTATACCTCTGCTACAGTAACAATAGAAAGGCCGCCGGTAATGGCAGTCAAATTAGTAGCAGAAGAAGTTTTAAGCTCAATGCGCAGGGTAACCGGCATATTGGATACAGCAACTAAAAAGCTGTGGGAAATGGAAACAGGCGCAGGGGTTGTATCATCCGGCGCATAAGCAATAATGGTGTTTTCGGGGCTGGCAGGCCCATTGATGTACGGGGTCATTGTTAAGCTGCCATCTGTAGCGGCAGTAAGGCTTAAGCTGATGCTGTAAACACAGCCGGGAGCCAGAGTAATGGTAGTGCCATCCTCCGAAAGGGCAATTTCCGGCCCATTGCCGGTAGCTGGAACATAGGAAATGGTGGTTGGGTTAGATGTAGGCGAAGAAGGGGAAACAGTGTAAATAGCGTAGGAAGACTGGCAAATGCCGTCCGGCTCTTGGCAGCAGCAGTCCCATTCCGGCGGAAAAATAGGATGGTATAAGCAGGGGATGTTAAAAAAGGGCGGACGCCTGCGGGGGCAGTCGCTTTGACAATATTTATGCATCACATAACCTCCTGTTAAGTATAATTAAACGGGTTATTCTATGTTATGAAAAACAAAAGCAATGTGTGCAAATCAAGCCCTTTTCCTTACAACACATTCAATAACAAAGGAAACAAAGGCCGTCCCCCTAAATTAGGGTAGGGAACGGCCTTTTGTCCTTCCACTTAAAATACTTTGGGGAATATTACCTAAAAGCCGTTTTCACGCGGTAGTTAGTATCGTCGTTCCTGGGCTTCCTTTAAGCGGATTTCCTGTGCGCGGGCCGATGTCCTTGGTACAGGCCGAATATCCCTTTCAATTTTTTGCTGAATATCTAAGGGCATTCCGTAAAACAGGTTGTAGCCGGGAATGCCCCAATCGGGCATATCAGAAAAACAAAAACGGTTTGTGCTCATACTTTATCCCTCCATTTTTTCAAAGTGGGCTGCAACCATCATTAGTTCGCCCAGGGTAGAAATTTCCGCGTTGGAAGTAATAATTTTGTCCCGTACACGAAAGGGCAGGGTTTTAAAATATTCGTATAGTTCCGGTTGGTTGGAGTAAATTTCGTTCATAAAAACACCTCCGCTTTTATTTTCTGCTTTGCACAGCAAAAAATCAAAGACAGTTTGTGTCAGTTTTTTAACCAGCTTTAAAAGGCACATTTTTCTGCAATTTTTTAAAAATAGGCAAGGTTACCGAAACTTTGCCTTTCACTTTCTTTCGCTTTTTGTTTGAACACGCTTGGCTTTTATTGTTTTACAATAAAAGCCAATGTGCAGGCAGATATGGGCTGAAATAAAGTGATTTTCGCAAGTTTTGCAGGCGAAGCCAAAAAACTTGTAAGGGGCGCTTACAAAATTTCTG
>CAJTSZ010000218.1 GCA_910578755.1 uncultured Oscillospiraceae bacterium
AAAAGATGGCCAATTATACCATTGCGCTTACGCTTCATGGTATAATAACCGCAAAGCGGTTATTTTCATAAAAAGTAAAATGCGAGGTGTTTTATGGATATTAGAAGTGAAATAGAAAGAGTGATAAAAGAAAACCAGCTGGACCGTTTTAGGTGTTTTGAATGCTCCAAAAACACATACGCTGCTATTATTAAAAAAATAGAACAAACCTTTGTCCTCCATGGCGGTAGTATCCATTGGTCCAATATGGGCCATGGGTTTCGCACAGAGCTGGTATGCAGGACCCAAAATGTATCGGAAGATAAAATGTGGGTAACTAAACTGCCTAAGATTATACCGGAAAGTGAAAAGCTTGTTTATGTGCTGTTGGAAGGTTCCAAAAACCTTCAGTCCAAGTATTGGGTTTACGAAATGGGGATACCCGAGCTTATCTGCATTATTGGCGAGGTATATTGTTTAGACGATTTTTACATTGTTTCCAAAAAATTTAATTGGCTTATCAGCGAATGCCACGAGGAAGTGGTTTCCTTTGTTGGCAGCCCCTTAAATCTTTCGTGCTTTGGGCGGGGATAAGGGAAAGCTAAGAGGTGAAAACTATTTTCAGGAGGTTCACTATGGAATACGGCGCGTTTTACGAGGAATACGGACAGCCCCTGTCCGGCAGAAAGAAGGAGAAGGTAACAGCGTTTTTGCACCGCGCGGGGCTGGATTATGACGAGGGCGTGGAATACACTGCCAGCCTGGTGACAAACCAGGGGGAAATTGCCGCTACAGGCTCTTTACAGCAGAATATTTTAAAATGTATTGCTGTGGATGACCAATACCAGGGCCTGGGGCTTTCCTCCAAAATTGTTACCCTGCTGCTGAACCAGGCGCTTTCCCAGGGGCATAAGCACATCTTCCTTTTTACCAAGCCAAAAAATAGGGCCATGTTTGCAGACCTCGGCTTTTACCCCATTGTGGAAACAGAAGATATTTTGTTTATGGAAAATATTCAAAACGGCATTGGCCGGTATGTTGGCAGCTTAGCCAACCCCCAACCAAGCCAAACCGAAAATAAAACCATAGGGGCCATTGTAGCAAACTGCAACCCCTTTACCAACGGCCATAGGTATTTAATTGAAACTGCTGCCGCCCAGTGCGGCGTTTTGCACCTTTTTATTCTTTCGGAGGACAAAAGCCTGTTCCCGGCCCAGGTACGGTACAGCCTGGCCCAACAGGGTACGGCGGATTTAACCAATGTAGTGCTGCACCCCACATCCGACTACCTGATTTCCTCCGCTGTTTTTCCTACTTACTTTATGAAGGATAAGGCCCGCGCCCAGGACGCCAACTGTGAGCTGGACCTGCATATTTTTTGCCAGTACTTTGCCAAAGAATTGGGTATTACCAAGCGTTTTGTGGGCACGGAACCCTTTTGCCGGGTTACTGGGGCCTACAATGAGGCTATGAAGAAAATCCTCCCACAGTACGGCATT
>CAJTSZ010000219.1 GCA_910578755.1 uncultured Oscillospiraceae bacterium
TACCCGTTCCTCTATGTAGGCTGCCAATGGGGTGTGCTGGAAAGGAAGATTTCCAGCAAATACAATTTCCCGTTTTTCCACATCCACCATACCGGGGGAACCAATGCCAATGCTTTCAATTTGTTCCCAGCCGCAGCCAAGTTCTTCCACTGCCTCCTTGGCAGCAGCAATCATATCCTCCGCAATTTCCTGCCAGGGGCGGTGGGCATTGGTTTTCCGCTTGGCGCGGGTCACAATTTGCCGCGCCTGTTTATCCACCACGCCAACCGCAATATTGGTTCCACCTAAGTCGATGCCTACACAGTATTTCATGTTCCATCCCTCCAATAGAATAGGGCAAACCGCAGCAAGGCTCTCCCGCTGCGGCGAGCCATTTTGTTTTTCTTCCAATTCCCTTTCCTGTGGCAGAGAATTTTATGCGGTTCTCTCTGTTACCATAATATTTTCAACGATGCCATCTTTATTGTAATAAAGAATGATGTTTTTATCGTCGTTCAGATGCCATACATCGCCCCCCTCCCGGCTGATTTTGCACAGCTTTTCCTTTACGGCGCCTTCCCCATCTTCTGTTTCTGTGATGAGGTCAACAACCTCTGGTTTACCTGCACAGGCGGATATTGCCAAAATGCAGGCAGCTTCTTCATGTTGTCCTCCTAATTCCTGTTGCTGTTTATGCAGCCTGAGAAAATTCCAAATTATCGAACTTTATTACAATTTGTGCCGAGCTGCCGCTGACAGAGTAGGTTATGCTTACCTTATCCCCCACCTGGGTTAAAGCCAATTCCTCACTGAGGCTATAGGGCGCCGCAAAAATCATATCCTTATGCTCTGCTAAAATAATTTTGTAAACGGTGGTTTCTGAAGTGACCTCCGCCGCAATACGCAGCACAGTGCCCTGAATGTCCTTACCCTCGCCCGCGTTTGTAAAGTCCGTATAAATTCCGTCGCCCCGCAGCTTTGCCTCATAGTCCCGCAAGGCTTCGGTTACGCTTTCCCCTGTGCCCACGGAAGAATAGTTAACAACGGAAACAAAGGCGTACTGTTTAATTAACCCTGCGCCGTCCTTTAAGGTCATAAAATACGTAGGCTGGGAATCAATATTCAAAATAATTGGGAAAGTGGCCCAGTATTTTAAATCCTGCACCTTGCCCTCCGCAGAGCTCATAGCGGCATACTCTGTAGCGCCACTCATCTCGTAAAGGATGGGCTCCTTTGTAACCATATCTACCATCATAAAGCCAATGGCGCTTTCGTCGGAGCCAACACTGGTAAGGCCCGTAAACAAATAGCATTTTTCATTGTTGTATACAATGTTATGGCCCTGGCTGGTTTTGTATTTATCCTTATCCGAAAAGTTAAAGATACCCTTTACATAATTACCCTTGTTGTTAATTTGATTTAAAATAAAGCTTTCCGGCTGTACGCGGTCAATCCATTTTGGTATGTTTTCTATGGTA
>CAJTSZ010000220.1 GCA_910578755.1 uncultured Oscillospiraceae bacterium
TTGCCCCGGCCATTTTAAAATATAATAACTGCTTTGCGGTTATTATACCATATTTCATCAAAATCTCCTATGGGTATTTTTTATTATTTCACAATGAAATGTTGATATTTTACACAATTTACACAAAATTTACGAAAATTGTAGCAGCAGGCGGCCAAACGCCGCCTGCCTTTTCTCCATTTTGTCATAAAAGCAGGAGTGCAGCAAGAAAGCTTACCAAACCGCCTGCCGCTGCGGCCGCAGCCATTTTTAGGGCAGAACCGCCGCGCAAAAAAGCAAATTTTGGCTTTGCCTCCTTTTGAATGGTGGCAATGTAGGACTGTGCTTCCTCCTCCATTTTCTTTTTTTCCCGGCCCTTCCCCTGGGGATGCTCCTTTACATACAGCACCGCCCGTTCAAAATAGGGGTTGCCTGTTTCGTTAATTTCAATAATCATTTTGTTTGTTCCCCGTACCATATTGCTTCTTCCTTTCTTTTTCGGCGCAAAAGCGCCTGTTTTTCCCAACGGGTTATGGATGGCACCTGTAAATTGCCCTTTGTTTATTTACTGCTTCCACATTCAACGAATTCCACAGCCTTTTAAAACATTTCCCGGCGAATTTTGTAAATACGCCAAATTTTACACGGGCTGTTCTTTTTATTTTCAGGCAACTTGTTGAAATATCTGTGGAGCATGTTAAAAACTCTTGATTTTTCCCACTATTTCCCCTTTGTATAATCTGCTTTTCCTTTTTTCCAGGTCTCCTTCCCCATTTTGTTGAAAACTCTGTTGAAAGTGTTAATAAATTGGATATATACACCGTTTACAAAATGGCCATGTACTGTTTATAAGTTAATTACCATTTATTGTATACTACAAAAAGTAATATATGCAGTATCTTTGGTTTCGCTGCCCTTTTTCTTCCTTTGGTATTTCTTTGCGTTTTTCACCTTGCTTGGCAGGTATTCTGCCCCAGCAGCAATAGTATAAATCCCTTATTGTCCATGCTATTATTGTATCCGAACCAAACTAAATTTACCCAGCTTGGGAAAATAATTTTTCTTACAAAATAAAAATTCTGCATGTACCTTGGCACCCTTACAATAGTCTGTCATATTTCTTTTCCAGTGGTATTATTAAAAAAACGCGGTTGTTTTGTAAAACAACCGCGTTTTTTCTGTTAGAACCTGTATTCATAGGCGGAGGATATTGGATGGACGAGGGATTTTGCTGTCCTGCAAGGCAAAAAATCGCAGGAATACTTGACGTATTGCAAGATTTTTTAACGTGGCAGGGCGGTAAAAGACCCGGCCAGACGGCGTTCAATGCCTGTGAATACAGGTTCTTAATATTCCTGTAGCCAGCGGGCCTTTTTGTAGTACAGCGCCATACACAGGCCACTGGTCACCCAAGTGAGGGAATAGCCTATAAACACCACTGCAATGCTGTGGAAAAACGGCATCGCCAGGGCAA
>CAJTSZ010000221.1 GCA_910578755.1 uncultured Oscillospiraceae bacterium
TTACCGCACTGTTAAAGGCAAAGGGCCTTTCCTATGAGGAGGTACAGGCGGTGGATATTGCCGCCTTTCAGGAACAGCAATATGAGGAACTGGCGCGCCAGGTGCGGGCCAGCCTGGATATGGATGCTGTTTACCGTATTTTGGAGCAGGGCGTTTAACCGCCGGAAAGGGAAAACCATGAAAATTCAGTTGCAAAAGGTGCTGCCAAAGGAAATAGAGCAGCGCAGCTTTGAAATTATTACCCGGGAACTGGGGGATATTTCCTTGGATCCCGCTAACGAGGCCGTAATAAAGCGGGTAATCCACACCACTGCGGATTTTGACTATGTGAATACCCTTTGCTTTTCCCCCAACGCCGTGGCAAAAGGGATAGAAGCCTTAAAGCAGGGGGCCTGCATTGTAACGGATACCCAAATGGCCCGCGCTGGGGTCAACAAAGCCACCCTTTCCGCCTTAGGGGGAGAGGCTTTCTGCTTTATGTCCGACCCGGATGTAGCCGCTGCCGCCAAGGAGCAGGGCACTACCCGGGCAACCGCCAGTATGGATAAAGCGGCGGCAATCAGCCGCCCCCTTATTTTCGCCATTGGCAACGCGCCCACTGCCTTAGTGCGCCTTTATGAGCTGATTAAGGAAGGGAAGCTAAAGCCCCTTTTGGTTATTGGCGTTCCTGTAGGTTTTGTAAACGTGGTGGAAGCAAAGGAGCTGCTTATGGAACTGGATGTGCCTTACATTGTTGCCCGAGGGCGCAAGGGAGGCAGTAATGTGGCTGCGGCCATCTGCAACGCCCTGCTGTACCAGGCAAAGGAGAGGGAATAAGCCTGCAAAAAACTAAGGTCAGGGCAGACCGTAATGGCCTGTCCTGACCTTTTATGCTGCAAAAGTGTTTGTAGGGAAAACAACGCTTTAAAAGTAACTTAATCCAACTCCGCCTTGCTGAATAAATCTAAAATCAAAGGCTTATCCTCACAGGCTGCCTGAAACTGAAGAATAAAATCAGCCAAAGCCTCCTTATCCTTGGAGTAGGCGCAGAACATACTGGCCTCTGGGTCAAAGCCGATTTTTTCACGCAGGCTGGGACATTTTTCCTCCAAAAACACCTTCGCCAAACTTTCCCAATCGTAGCCGCTGCCCTCAAAGCTTTCCTCTGCGCAGGTGTCAAAAACCTCCTGCAAGTATGTGCCAACATTTAAGCAAACAGAGGCTCCACCCAAAAAAAGGGGCAATTTTTGCTTCAAACTGTTCTGTTAAGTTCATTTTTTCTTCTCCTTTTCCATTCCAATGTGCTGTTTCTTTTATTATAAGGCGGGGCTTTTCCAAAAGCAACTTTTTCAGCGGGGGGTCCGCCTTTTGGCACCCCTTTTTCCTGTTTTGTGCAAAAAAATACTTTTGTCCCTGTTAAACTATTGATTGT
>CAJTSZ010000222.1 GCA_910578755.1 uncultured Oscillospiraceae bacterium
CAAGGAAAAAATATCAACGATGCAGGAGTAGTGACCCTTCTGCATCTCATTGCTGTAGTGGAGGATACCAACATTTTGCACCGTTCCGGCAGGGAAGGCTTAACCTGGCTGCAAGCCCAGGCCCAGGCCGCCTTAAAGAAGGAGGACGTGCTTACCGCCGCCGCCAGGCTGGACCGGCTGGCTGTAGAAAAAAACATTAGCCCAGGGGGTTGTGCAGACCTTTTGGCCCTTACATACTTTTTTTGGCTGCTGGAAAACGCCTGAAAATAAAAAATTTCCCCAGGGGGATGCAAAGGTTGAACCTGATATGAATGTAGAAGAATTGCACAGCACAATTATTAAAACCGGAATTTGTTGTTACGGTTCCCTGCAATACAGGGTATTTCTTTGTACGAGCAGTTTTTTCCCCGGAACGGGCGACTATGAAGATGAGGCCGATTTGCATGAAGACCAAAACGGCGACTGCTTTTGTATTTGGCTGGAAGATATGTTAAAGGCAGGCCATATCTGCGCTGGCCGGGGATATTACAAAACGCTGCCGGAGGCTATTTGTGAGGCAGAAAACAACGCCGGATTTGTAAAATGGCTGGATTAGGGGGAAAGTACATGGATAGAAAAACAATTGAAGATTTTGAAAAAGCACATGGCTATATTTTACCGGAGAGCTACATCAATTTTTTACTGCTCTGCAATAATGAACCGGAAAAATATTGTATTAGCTATGGCGATATTT
Source organism: uncultured Oscillospiraceae bacterium (assembly GCA_910578755.1). Lineage (GTDB taxonomy): Bacteria > Bacillota > Clostridia > Oscillospirales > Ruminococcaceae > Negativibacillus. The sequence goes on from CAJTSZ010000222.1 coordinate 734, forward strand.
GCCTTTGTTCCCTGGAGGAGCTGCCAGAGGAGCGCAAAACCCATGAAATGGACCAATATTGCCCGGAATATATTGCAGTTGGCTGGGGTGGCGGCGGGGAAGTTTTAATTATGAAGCAGGAGCGCAGCTGCAACACCTTGGTGGTTACCTCCGGAGGAAACTTGATTTCCAAGTTTATATCCCCGGAGTATTGTACTTTTTTTCACGATTTTTTTGATGGTTGGGCAGCCCGCAAATGCCCCGACTGGGAGCTCAACTCCATGTATAAGTAAAATTTTAATCCTTTAAAGGTTGCATATCAAAAAGATGAAAAGGCAGCAGGTGTGCGGCCCCAAAGGAAGGGGTAATGATTTAGAAATTATAAATAAAGAGGATCAATTATGGAAAACCCAGTGGAACAGGGAATATAGACGATTTTTTTAAACTTTGTTATTCAATTATCTAAGGATGCAAAGGAGTATCCAGAAGAATGGGCAAATACTGCGATTACCGATTATTTGGAGCGAATGGCAAGTTGGTTGGATGACTGTTATATCTTTGAAGATGAAATTAACTGGGAAAAGGCAGACTACAAAACGATGGCCAAAATTTATGAATAGGGCCCTAAATAAAATGATTATAAAAAGGAGGCTGCCGCGGCCAAAGGCGCTGCGGCTTTGTGTTTTATTA
>CAJTSZ010000223.1 GCA_910578755.1 uncultured Oscillospiraceae bacterium
CTTCTTCCACTGCTGTAGCTTTCGCAAGTTTGGCTTTGCCAAACTTGTAGCCGTTGGAACAACGGCGGCGTTCCACTGAACGGCGGTAGCCTTGTTTTCCTTGTATTATGTTATGTGCGAACGCACAACAAATTACAATCAATAACAAGGCGAGCACGGCCAACCGCACTTTAAATAGTGGCAGTAAGTGACGCCGCGGAGCCTTTCCCACCGGCTCTCCGCGGAAGGGGTTCAGGGGCAACAGCCCCACAAGTTCGCAAAGCGAACTTGCTGCCAATTCAGCGGGTATACCCGCTGAATTGCTATTTCTTTTCCCCATTTCTTTCTTCACAGAAAGAAATGGGGAAAAGGTACGGCCTGCGTAAGCCCGCCAGCACAGGCCTAAAAGCAGCCGCAACTTTCAAAAGAAAAAGAAACCCCGGGCTTGGTGCTAAAAGCCCCAAGCCCGGGGTTATAGGGCTGGCTAACCCAAGGCCACATCTAAAGTCATCATTACCATAAACCCCAGCACCACCCCAATTACTGCCAGGTTTTTGTTGGTGTTGGCCGATTCCGGTATTAAATCCCCAGCTACTACAGCCATCATTGCCCCAGCGGCAAAGGAAAGGAACAACGGCATAATACCCCGTAGCCACATGGCGGCAACTACTCCAAGCAGGCCGGCCGCTGGCTCTACAAAGCCGCTGGCCTGCCCTAAAAAAAAGCTTTTCCCCCTACTGTAGCCCTCGCGCCTTAGGGGCAGGGAAACTGCTGCGCCCTCCGGGAAGTTTTGCAGGCCAATCCCTAAGGCTAAAATAGCCGCCCCCACCGCTGTGGAACCAGGCACCCCTAAGGCGCTGCCTCCAAAGGCCACGCCAATAGCCATTCCTTCCGGGATATTGTGCATGGTAACGGCGCTTACCAGCAGCATACATCTTTTCCAGGAGCTTTTTTCTTCCCCTTGGCCCTTTTTACAGCGGTCCATAATACGGTCCGCCAACACAATAAACAGGCCACCTGCGCTAAAACCTGCTGCCGGCGCGGCCCAGCCGCTTCGCCCCAGCTGCTGGCTGAGCTCTATGGCCGGCGCCAGCAGGGACCAAAAGCTGGCTGCTATCATTACGCCAGCGCCAAAGCCTAAAAACAAATCCATAATCCATTTGTTTATCTGTTTAAAAAACAGCACCACAGCTGCGCCCGCTGCTGTTACCCCCCAGGTAAACAAAGTACAAAGCAGCGTTGCCGTTACCGGGTGCAGCTGCTGCAAATATTGTATCATTCTTCTCCTCTCCTTTTATGTAATTTGCCCCGCCGCCTTAAGGCCCAAGGGGGCAATCACTATAATGTACGGTTATCTGCTGCCTTTGGTGACAAGTTGATTTTTCACCTTTTTCGCTTTAGGGC
>CAJTSZ010000224.1 GCA_910578755.1 uncultured Oscillospiraceae bacterium
CCCCATTCTTTTGGCGAGAAAAGAATGGGGGAAGAAACTCGCCGAGGGTTCCACCCTACGGGTACCCATTATTTTCCAGTTCCACTAACAAAGTGGCGGCTGGTGGTGCTTGGGGAGTGTTTTAATTCCAATAGGCCGTAGTCAAGCTACATGACCATTTTACAAGGAACACTCCCCAGCGCAACACCAGTTTTGCCCAAAGGATGGGGCAAAATACCCGCTTAGTAGCCTCGCCTACGCTCGGCATTACTGAACTTTCAGGCTCTAACCGTTAAAGGTTACCTGCCTCTGAACCAGCACAGTGGTATAATCGCCCAACAAGTACGGTTGCAAGCCGCTTGGCAAATGCCCAGCGAGGACGAACACTTGGGGCATTGAAATATAATAACGACTTTGCCGTTATTATATCATGAAGCGCAAGCGGAATGATATAATTGTCCATTACTGCACGGAGCGAACAAAGTGAGCGTATGTGCATGGACATTGAAATATAATAACGACTTTGTCGTTATTATAACATAAATGCCACTTGTTGTGAAATAAAAAAAAGCCGATTTTTATTCCGTTTTTTTGTACAGTAAACCAATAAACCATGCCGCTTTGCCCTTTTTACACCAAAGCCCTGGTTTACACCACAAGGAGTCCTTTTTTATGAACACCTTTGTTACCCCTTATTTGTACTGTTTGTTCCCTTCTCCCCTTGGACGCATAGCACTTATTGCCGATGATACCCACATTGTAGGCCTTACGGCCCACGGCGGGCTGGAGGATTGGATAGAAAAACAAGACAGTACCCGCAGCCGCATTGTAATGGAACGGCGCAGCACCTCCCTGCTTTCCATTGCACAAAAGCAGATTTTGGAGTATTTTGAAGGGAGGCGAAAGGAATTTGCCCTGCCTCTTCTGTTTTATGGCACCCCATTTCAGAAAAAAGTGTGGCATACCATTGCCCAAATTCCCTATGGGGCTACCTGCACCTATGGGCAAATTGCCCGGGAGATTGGTACCAAAGCTGTGCAGGCGGTAGGAACTGCCGTAGGGCGGAACCCCATTCCCATTATTGTCCCCTGCCACCGGGTACTGCCGGCCAACGGCTCTTTGGGAAATTTCAGTTTTTCCTGCGGGCCAATGGCCAAACAGTACCTGCTTAATTTGGAGGGCCATAATTTTCCTGACCCAATATAAAACTAAAAGGGGAATCAAGCCGGAGGGGGTGCTTCCCCTTTTAGTTTTTGTGCTGTATTTCTTTTGGAGGTATTAGCTGCCTCCAAGCCTCTACTATTGGGGCTTTCAGCCCCAAGCCCTGACCCCTTTTCTTTCTACAGCGAAAGAAAAGGGGGAAAAGAAGCGCCGCAAGGGGCA
>CAJTSZ010000225.1 GCA_910578755.1 uncultured Oscillospiraceae bacterium
ATTACCGGGTGCTTTAACCTTGAAAAACCGTGTTAACCCTTGTCAAACGATGGAACTGCAACACAAAGCAAATGATATTACTTGAAGGGAAGAGGTTTTTTTAGCAGAAAACTACATGGTATAGTCCTTTCGCAAGTGGCAAACCGTACCAACGCCTTAAGGCATGGCCAGTAACGCACAAGAATAACCCCCCGGCGTAGCTGGGGGGGTTATTCTTTACACTTGGTAGGTTTCGGGGCAAATTTCCAGTATTTTTTCCTTTAGGGCCATCATATCCTCAAAGGCCTCGGGCTTGCTGCGGGGGTTGCGCAGCAAGGCAGCCGGGTGGAAGGTAGCTGTCATCCACACGCCGTTGGATTCAAACCATTGGCCGTGCTGCTTTGTTACTTTAAAGTTTTTATCAATCAGGCTGCAAGCGGCAACGCGGCCCAGGCATACAATAATTTTAGGTTTAATTAAATATACCTGGTTGCGCAGGTACCCAATGCACTGGGCAACCTCCTCTGGCAAAGGGTCCCTGTTTTGGGGCGGGCGGCATTTTACCATGTTGGCAATGTAAATGTTTTTTTCCCGGGAAAGGTCAACAGAGGCTAAAAGCTTATCCAAAAGCTGGCCGCCGCGGCCAACAAAGGGCTCCCCTGTCAGGTCCTCGTTTTCACCGGGGCCTTCCCCAATAAACATAACCTGGGCGTTGGGGTTCCCTGTGCCAAACACTACGTTTTTGCGGGTAGCGGCAAGGCCGCAGTTTTGGCAATTCAGGCACAAACTGCGCAGTTCATCGTAATTTTGCAGCATAAAATAAATCAGTCCTTTCTTAGTCCTTCTGTGGCTTTTCCACAACAGGGCTTGCAAGTTTACTAAAGGCAAACTTGTAAAAATTTTTTTACTTATTTATTTTGTAGGTTGCGGCAGCCTTCTTTCCATTGTTGAAAAAGGGCAGTACAGCTTTTTGGATAAAAATAACTGCTGGCTATATTATCCTCATTTTGGAGTCGTAGCCTTCTTTCCACGCAAAAGAACACTGCCAAGGGGCTTTGAGGCGCTTTTGCGAGGTTTTGTGAGGTTTTCACGTAAATATAATATGCTTTATTATACTATATTTCGCCCAAATATGCCATAGCTGTACGGTAAAATCAGCCAAATATTTGCCCTTAAAAAATCCCTTTTCAAATTGGCATTGCTGAAAATTATTTCGCCCAAATATCCAAAACGGGCAGCCATCCACCAGTGGATGACTGCCTGATAAATTGGAAGTTATCTTTTCTTGTATACAATGATTTGCGGTTTCGCCCCATTACAGCCATATTCACATACAAGCAGATAATTGTCATC
>CAJTSZ010000226.1 GCA_910578755.1 uncultured Oscillospiraceae bacterium
CCGGCCCGCTTCTTATCGGTTAAAACCAAATCCGCTAAATCCGCCGTGGAGCCAGCAAAGGAGGCCGGCAGGCCATACCGCTGTACACAGCGTATAATTCGTTGGGTAAGCTCCGGATTGCCGCAGCCCAGCTTTTCCCCCAGTTTAGCGGCCAGCACCATGCCAATGGCTACGGCGTGGCCGTGGGTTATTTGGTGGCTGGTGTATTTTTCTATGGCGTGGCCCAAAGTGTGGCCGTAATTTAAAATCATCCGCAGGCCGGTGTCGCGCTCGTCCTGCTGCACCACCTCTTTTTTTATGGCGACGCACTGGGCTACAATGGATTCCAGGTTTTTTGTAATGTCCCCCTGTTCAATCTCTTCAAAAAGGGGCGCGCTGTAAATCAGCCCATACTTTATCATCTCCGCGGAGCCATCGGCAAAAATTTCCGGGGTAAGGGTGGCAAAGGTGGAGGTGTCACACAGCACAAGGGAGGGCTGGTGAAAGGCCCCCACCAAGTTTTTTCCGGCGGGAATGTTAATGGCGGTTTTGCCCCCAACGGAGGAATCAATGGCAGCCAAAAAGGTGGTGGGAAGCTGCATAAAAGCAATGCCCCGCAGGTAGGTGGCGGCGGCAAAGCCGGCAATATCCCCCACAACGCCGCCGCCAAGGGCCACAATAAAATCGGTACGGGTCACCTGGTTTTCCGTTAAAAAGGTGTAAATGTCAAAGAGGGTTTCCTGGCATTTGGAGTCTTCCCCATGGGGGAAAACGTGGACAGCGGTAGAAAAACCCGCCTCCCGCAGGGAATTTTCCACCCGGTTCAGGTACAGGGGGGCCACATTGTCGTCGGTAATAATTGCGGCCTTGGCATGGGGGGCAAATATTGGGGCAGCCCAAAAGCCGCACTGGCTTAAAATGCCCGGTTCAATTAAAATATTGTAATCAATACTGGCGTGTACAGAAATGGTTTCCACCCTTTCCGCCTCCTTTGCATAAAAAGTACAGATCCCTGCGGTTTAACCCAAAGTCTTGCCAAAAAACAGGGCGGTTTTCTTAATTTTTTCCATGGTAATACGAAAATCCTCCGGTGTCAGGGATTGAGCGCCGTCGCACAGGGCCTTGGCAGGGTTGTTGTGGACTTCAATAATCAAACCGTCAGCCCCGGCGGCAATGGCAGCTAAGGAAAGGGGTTCCACCATCCAGCGGATGCCGGCGGCATGGCTGGGATCCACAACTACCGGCAGGTGGGATTTGCGCTTCAGCATGGGGATAGCGGAAATATCCAGGG
>CAJTSZ010000227.1 GCA_910578755.1 uncultured Oscillospiraceae bacterium
TAGTTGGTGCGCTCCGCTATGCGCTGGGCTTCTATCAGCTTGTTTTCTCCCTTAAAGTAGGCTACCCTTTGGTCTGCCTCCTCCCGGATTTCCTGCAGCGCGGCCTGCATTTTATCCCTGGGCACAATGTAGTGGGAGGCCGGGTAAATGGCCACATGGGAAACTACATTTTTTACCTCCCCGGTGAGGGGGTTAAATTCACTGATGCGGTCAATTTCATCGCCAAAAAATTCTACCCGAATGGCGGTTTCCCCTCCATAGGCGGGGAAAATTTCCACCACGTCCCCATGGACCCGGAACTTGTTGCGGATAAAGTTAATGTCGTTGCGCTCGTACTGTATTTCCACTAACTTTTTGATTAGCTGGTCCCGTTCCTTTTCCATGCCGGCGCGCAGGGAAATAACCATGTTTCGGTAATCAATAGGGTCGCCCAGGGAGTAGATGCAGGAAACGCTGGCCACAATAATCACGTCCCGCCGTTCCGAAAGGGCGGAGGTGGCAGAGTGGCGCAGTTTTTCTATTTCCTCGTTAATGGCGCTGTCCTTTTCGATGTAAGTGTCTGTATTGGCAATATAGGCCTCCGGCTGGTAGTAATCATAATAGCTTACAAAATACTCCACCGCGTTATTGGGGAAAAACTCCTTAAATTCCGAACAAAGCTGGGCGGCAAGGGTTTTATTGTGGGCCAGCACCAGGGTGGGGCGGTTTACCTCCTGTATAATATTGGCCATGGTAAAGGTTTTACCGGAACCGGTAACGCCCATTAGGGTTTGTTCCTTATCCCCCCGCAGCACGCCTTGGGAAAGCTGGGCAATGGCTTGGGGCTGATCCCCCATGGGCTTGTAGCTGGAAACAAGCTGGAATTGATCTGGCATTTTGTCACCTCTGTATTGGTTAAAGTCCCCAGCACTTTTATGCCGGTTTTGGATAAAACAAATGTTCTTACGATATTATACTCTAAATTTTTCCCTGTTGCAAGGGTTGTATTCCTTATAAAAGCAAAAATAAATACCCCAAAGCGGGGTATTTATTTTACGGCCTTTGCACGTTACTCTTCCTCTAAAAAGACGGCCTTTACCGTTTCCCTTTTGGTACTGGTAGCCGGGTATACCAGCTCGGCGCTTTTTATGTCCTCCGGCAGCTGGAACAGCAAAACCAGCTCCTTGCCCCGCTGGGCCGGGAATAATTCCCGGCTGTTCCATTCCACAAAGGCGCCCTCCGCTTCCTTG
>CAJTSZ010000228.1 GCA_910578755.1 uncultured Oscillospiraceae bacterium
GTCTTATGAGTGCTGCCTTAAGGGCCGTTTTTTTGTCTTTTTAGTATGCCACTCCCAAAGCCCTTGCTTATGCCCCGCCACTTGGTAATATTTATAAGCCTAAAGGGAAGGGTAAAAAACAGCTGAGATTTATTCTCAGCTGTTTTTTGTGTTTTTGTGTTGAATAATGCGGTTATACAGCCACATTCCTCCGGCACTGACCAGGCCGGTAATGGCAAAGATACCGAAAGCCAAAAGATAATCCTTATCTCCCAAAGCATGGCCGCCAAAGGTGGAGGATACCAAAGAGGGGATTCTGGCTATAGACGAAATAATAATAAAATCCCGCAATTTAATGGGTGTGAGGCCTACAAAGTAGGTAAGCAAATCCTTTGGTGTGCCAGGAATAAAAAACACAATAAAAACAAGTTGGTTTAGCTTTTTGGAACTGTTCATCCACTTCAGTTCCGCTATTTTTTCCCGGGAAATCAGCAATTCGGTGAACCTGGCGCCTATTTTGCGGGTGAGCAGAAAAATAATTGCGGAACCAATAGCTACCCCAACCAAACAAAGGAGCGTCCCTTCTACTGCGCCAAAGGCATAGCCCGCCCCAATTTCTATGACTTCTCCTGGAATCATGGCCACTACAACTTGCAGTACCTGTATGCCTAAGAACACAAGGCGCCCCCAAATACCATGGGAGTCTATCCATTGGCGAAAAAGCTCCGGGTTTGAGGCAAGCTTCACCAAAGGCTTGCCCACATAAAAAGTAACCCACCCAAAAAGGGCCAAAACTATTAAAGCCGAAAAGGCCAAAACCACTTTGCGCCGTGTTTGGTAAGTGTTATCCTCTTGCATTTTTTCTTCCTTATTCCCCATTTTTACCCTTCTTTTATTTTAAACTAATCCCAATTCGCTTTCGTGTTCCCCGTGTTTTAAAATTCTAATTATCAGTGTATAAACATCCATTATATAGTATGTGCAGGTACAGCTTGTGATGGCGGATGTGCCAATATGGGGTTATTCTAATAGTTTTCCCGCATTTCTGGGGTATTGCGCAAATCCAGCCAGAATAACTGCCCCCAAAATCAAAAATCCAGTCATGCCAATCAAGCCGGACGGCTTTGGGCCTAATAGAGCATTGTAGGTATCCAAACAAATCAAAAGCGGCGCTTCTCGGATAGCATTGATTGCCCCGTGGGCAATGCAGGCGGGAAAAATGCTCCTGGATTTAAG
>CAJTSZ010000229.1 GCA_910578755.1 uncultured Oscillospiraceae bacterium
TGTTTAAAAACAGGCAGGCCAATTTCCCTAACACTGGGAAAGCCCTCGGCGGCTTCGCCCCTGGCGCCCAGCACGCCGTACTGGCGGTACAGCCGTTCCCCCGGGGAGGTTTGGGGTGGCAGGTGGGAAAAATCCTCAAGAAGCCCGGCGCACATTTGGCGGCACAGGGAGAAAACGGCCTGGGAATTCTGCCAGCCTCCCTCTCCATTAAAAAGGCGGCCTATGGCGGCACAAAGAATACCCATGGAAAAAATAACACCTTTGTGGGTATTTACCCCTTGGGTTGCCTGGTACATTGCTTGCTCCGCCCGGCGGCCAGGGTAACGCAGCCCTGCAAACAGCTCTGCTGGCGAAAGGGCTGGGTTCTGTATTCCCCACAGGGCGCAGTCTGTAAAATAGGGCGTCAGGGCGCAGGCGCTTTGCTGGAAGGTAAAAATATCCATATCCCTGTGGGCACCGCTGCCCGCCCTGTCCACCAGGCCGGGCTTTGGGGTAACAGCCACCTCATACAGCAGGGCCTGGCTGCACAGGGCCGCTATACTTTGGGCAAACTGCTGGTTAAAGTAGGTACAAATCATCTCCACTGTTTTTTCCTGAAGGAGGGCTATAGAATGGTGCTGGCTTCTGGCACAGAGGGCGGCCCGTTCCTCACAAAGCAGGCATTTTCTTGGAGGATGTCCCCATTCCTCCCGGGAAACTTTGCGCCCCGGCGCGCTGAGCACGTCAATATCAAATAATCGCCCCAGGGGAAAGGTTTCTTCTATTTCTAACATCAGCCATTTTACCTGCCGGGGTTCTCCCTGCACCAACAGGTACAGCTCCTCCCCTGCCGCCCCGCAAAGGCGCTCCTCAAGCAAAAGAGGAATTTGGCGCCATTGCAGCTGTTCTTTTATGCAGCGCATCCCTTCTTCAAAGGCTTTTGTAAAAAGGGGGCAGGTTTTTACCGCCCCCGCCGTGTTTAATGTAAAGCAAACCAGCACACCGCCTTGGGCAAGAAGCCGGGCTTGGCAGGCGGCCCGCTTTTCCCTTTGATTTAACAGCTGTTCCAGGGTAATTGGTTCCTCCTGGGCCAGCCGGCGCAATGCTTCCTGCTTATTCATGGGCAGCCTCCCGCAGGCGCAGGGCCAGCTGCTGGCCCTGGGAGGAAAGAATATATTCCATGGTGGCCGGCGGCACCATACTGCGGATTTTTTCAAAATCACCAACA
>CAJTSZ010000230.1 GCA_910578755.1 uncultured Oscillospiraceae bacterium
CTGCACAACGGTTGGTCTGCCCAAAGGAGGGGGCAGACTACCCGCTTAGTAGCCCCACCTCTGTGGGGCATTACCAAGCTGGCAGGCTCTAACGGTTAGAGGCCAGTGCCTATGGCTTTGCACAGCGGGAATGCCGCCCCCTCCTTTGGGCGGCATTGGCCTCACGCAGGGGAGTGTTCCTTGGAAACTGGCCATGTAGCTTGACCACGGCCTATTAAAATGAAAACACTCCCCGAGTGTGGCCAACCGCACTTGGTTAGTGGCATTGTTTGCAGCCGGGCGGCCTTTTGCTTTAGCAGGCAGCCCATGCCTCCAAAGGATAAAAATATGATACCAAATTTTAGTGGCTATCTTTTTTTGCACAATCAGGGGCAAAAAAAGATGGCCAAGTATATCATAGCGCCTGCAGTTCATGGTATACTTATTTATAGAAACTACTATTTTAACAAAATAAGGAGAAGGATATGAAACTGCTTTGTTTGGACTCCAACAGTATTTTAAACCGGGCCTTTTACGGCATTAAGCTGCTTACCACCAAGGACGGTACCTATACAAACGCTATTTATGGGTTTATGAATATTCTCCATAAGCTGCTCAGCGATGTGGAGCCGGACTGCGTTATGTGTGCCTTTGACTTAAAGGCCCCCACCTTCCGCCACCAAATGTTTGAAGGCTACAAGGCACAGCGCAAGGGTATGCCGGAGGAGCTGGCCCAGCAGCTGCCGGTTATTCAGGAGCTGCTTACCCTTTTAGGCTACAAAATTGTTACCAAGGAGGGCTACGAGGCCGACGACATTTTAGGTACCTTTGCCCGGGTTTGCGGGGAGCAGGGCCACCAGTGCTACATTGCCACAGGGGACAGGGACAGCTTGCAGTTGATTGATAAAACCACCACCGTTTTGCTGACTACCTCCAAAATGGGCCGCACCGAAACCGTTGCCTGGGACGAAGCCCTGTTTCAGGAAAAATACGGCACCTGCCCCAAGGGCCTTATAGAAATTAAAGCCCTTATGGGGGACAGCTCTGATAATATCCCCGGTGTAAAAGGCATAGGGGAGAAAACCGCCCTGAAGCTGGTTCACGATTACGGCACCGTGGAGAATATTTACAGCCACCTGGAGGAATTGGAGGTTACCAAATCAATCCGGGAAAAGCTGCGGGCAGGGGAGGCGGACGCCCACATGAGCCGT
>CAJTSZ010000231.1 GCA_910578755.1 uncultured Oscillospiraceae bacterium
CACTACACCAAAGGCAAAAGGAAGGCCCGGCTGCTTTTTATTGCTTATGGTATAGAAATACTGAAAACCAAACATATGGTTAGAAAAATTGGAAAAATAAATAAATTTACATAATATAGTTACTATTACAAATTTATAGCTGAAAAATTTACAGATATTATAAAATTCTGCCATATAGTCAAAATTACTACTAAAAACATGGAAATATAGAATATTTTATGCTATTATATTCATAAAGTGCCATTAAATCCCTTAAAAATAGGCTATTTCTTCTTGTTGAGGGATTTAACGGCGACTTTAGGCAGCTGGAACGTAGGCTTTATAAAAGTAAAGGAAATTGTGGCTGGTCAGCCACAATTCTCCACCTTTTGTTTTGGCCGCTGCAATGGCGGCAGCACTTTGGAAAATGTCTTTTAGCCAATATGGAATAGAAACGGCTGTTTGCGGCAATGCTTCCAATATGTTGCCAGCTTTTGTTCCCTTGGGCCCTGCTTTGCAAAAAGCAGTGCTGGTTCAAGTGTTTTCCAGCAAAACTAATTTTACAGGAGAGAGGGATTATTGATGAAAGAGCGAGTAAAACGGAAACCTACTACATGGCAAGCCCTGCTTCCAATTATTTTCATGTTTGTTGTCCTTGGCGTAGGCCGCGGGCTTATGGGCCTGCAAACAGAACCGCTGATTTTAATTGCCACCATTGTGGCCGGCGGTATGGCTTATTACCTGGGCTACAGCTGGAAGGAAATGCAGGATGCTATTGTAGAAAAAATTGGGGCGGCCATGCCAGCAATGCTTATTTTGTGGTCCGTTGGCCTTTTGGTTGCCGGTATGATGTTCTGCGGCGCTGTACCAATGATTATTTACTACGGCATCCAGCTGGTTAACCCTAAATTTATGCTGGTAACCTCTTTTTTAGGCGCGGCCCTGCTTTCTATTGTAACAGGTACTTCCTGGGGTTCTGCAGGTACCATTGGCGTTGCTATGATGGGTATTGCAGGCGGCCTGGGTGTTTCCCTGCCTGCTACAGCTGGCGCGGTTGTATCCGGCGCTTATTTTGGCGATAAGCTGTCCCCCTTGTCCGACACCACCAACCTGGCCCCAATGGCAGCCGGTGCCGAGCTGTACGAACACATTGTCCATATGCTGTATACTACAGTCC
>CAJTSZ010000232.1 GCA_910578755.1 uncultured Oscillospiraceae bacterium
AATGCTGCTGTGGGGGTAATCCCCGGCAATAAGGTAGGCCTCCCGAAACACCTTAAAGGAGTTTAACAGGGAAAGCACCGTAATGGTAAACAGGGTTGGCAGCATATTGGGCATGGTAATGTGCCAAAAGCAGCGCCAGGGGCCGGCGCCGTCAATGCGGGCGGCCTCGTACTGGCTTTGGTCCACATTAGCCAGGCCCGCCAGCCAAAGGACCATATTGTAGCCCATATTCTTCCAGATATAGCTGAATACCAGTACCCAAAAGGCGCTGTCTGTCTGCATGAAATCCACAGGGGCGGCACCTATGGCAGCAAGGGCTGCGTTTAAAAAGCCGCTGCGATGGAACACCGCCTGCCAAATAAGCACCACAGAGGCCACCGGCACCGCCATGGGCACAAGGAAGGTTGTTTTGTAAAGCTCTGTTTTGGGCCGCCGGTGTAAAATAAGGGCTAAAATTAGGGAAAAAAGCACCAAGGCAGGGATACAGGCGGCCATAAAACGCAGGGTATTCCCTCCTGCCAGGCGGAAGGCCTTATTTTGAAACAGGCCGACATAGTTTTGCAGCCCCACAAACTGGCCCCCCATGGCGGTATACAGGGAACGGCGGGCTGCGTCCCCAAAGGGGATAAGGACAAAGACAGCCACCCCCAGGAGGCTGGGAAGCAAAAAGGCCAAGCCTGTAAGGCTGCCCTTTTTGCGCTGTTTTTTATGGCAAAAGGGGGTTTTTATTTTAAAAGGTTTCACAGGAGGCCTCCTTTCTTTTTTTGGGGCTTTCAGCCCCAAGCCTTACAGCGGTACACCGCTGTAAGGTTTTTCTTTTTGGAGGCATTAGCTGCCTTCAGGCTTCTGCTGTTGGGGCTTTCAGCCCCCAGCCCTAGGCCATATTTCTTTTGGAGGTATTGGCTTATCTCCAAGCCCCTACTACTGGGCCTCCGCGGCCCAGACCCTGCCCCTTTTCTTTCTACAGCGAAAGAAAAGGGGAAAAAGAAACGCCGCAAGGGGCAGTAGCCCCTTTGAACCCCCGGTCGGCCTGCTGGCGCAAAAGGCCGACCGGCTTTAAACAGTGCCACTATCCAAAAGCGGTTGCCCGCACTTGGGGAGTGTTTTCATTTTAATAGGCAGTAGTCAAGCTACAAAGCCAGGTCATAAGG
>CAJTSZ010000233.1 GCA_910578755.1 uncultured Oscillospiraceae bacterium
CTGCCCGCCGTGGCAGCGGAACCGGAAAACGCCCCAGCCCCGCCGCCCCAAACACAAAGCGCGGAAAACAGTGGGGAACCGGTAACTTGTGACTATATTGACGATGGTGTATTTGAGGAGAACTAACCCATTTCTATTTGGAATGTTTCCCAAGCATAGTTTTTTATCAGCTCACAGCTGCGTGGCCTTTCCATCACTTTGTGAATAAAGTATGCATCTTTCAAAAGTTCCTTACTTTTTTCATCTTCTCCTATGTCGTGGTAACAGCAGGCCAGGTTCAGCAGCAGCCCGCCTAACATACGGCACTTGTTGCTCCGCACGCAGCACCGGCGCCCGGCTTCCGCAACCTTTATTGCGTACTTGGGGTGCCCTTCCCGCCCCAACAGCCGGGAAAAGTTGTAGGCAACCAGGGGAAGCATGGCCTCGTTTACATTATTGCTGGCAAAGCGGCTTTGGATGTATTCCAGCAGCTTTTTGTAAATTTCCATTGCCCTAGAATAGTCCCCATCCTCAGAGTAGGTAAGTGCGATATGGTTAATTATTTTGGTTTCCTCCTCCCCCAGCAGGCAGGCGTTTATATTCTCCAGCTTAAAGTTGGGGCAGGTCAGTTTCAGGGCTTCTGTCAGCATGGCCCTTTGCTCCGCAAAGGTGTAGGCCTTGTGCTCCTCGCCCTCATAATACCCGGCCAAAGCCTTTGCCCGCAAAATGTACTGGGAAACAACGGTGCGGCTGGTTTTCCCCATTTCGGCGCAAAGCCCCTCCAGGGCGCTGATTTTTTTCAGGGCCGGGGCATAGTTCCCGCAAGTGTTTAGCTCTGTAATTTCCCGCATCAAATTCACAGCGGCAAAGTCATCCACGCCCAGCAAAATCTGGCAATGGCTTTCCGGCAGGCCCAGACGGTGGAGCAGGCCGTTCAAAGTAAAGGAGGACGGGTCCTGTTTGCCGTTTTCAATGCGGGAAAGGGTTTCCCGGGTGCAAATGTTTTGGCAAAGGTCCTCCTGGCTTATGCCCTGTTTTATGCGGGTATTTTTAATCAGGGCCCCAATTTGGTACATATCCAATGGTACCACTCCTTCCTTTTATTCTATATTATAGCGGAAAAGGCAAATAAACTCAACCAAAAAGAAGCATTTTACCCCTTATT
>CAJTSZ010000234.1 GCA_910578755.1 uncultured Oscillospiraceae bacterium
GAATTTCTCCAAAAGAATAGGGCCACAAGTTGGGCTATGCTCAACTTGCTAACTTACAGCGGTGCGCCGCTGTAAGTTTTGGGGCTGGATAAGCCCCAATGGTAAAACAATTTTGCTTCTTAGCATAATAATAAGTCCCCCGGCGTAGCCGGGGGACTTATTATTATGCTAAAATATCCAGTTGTTTGTAGGCCAAAATTTTCTTTTCGGCATCTTCCCAAGTGAACGCAGAGCAAAGGAAGTCGTAATCACTCAAAATGCGCTGCAGCTCCGCTTTAATTTGAGGAATATCTGCCAGGTTGGCAGCCCCGGTACGGACATAGTAATCGGGCAGCAGGGTGCAGCCTACCATATCGCTGCTGGCAAAGGGCAGTTCTTCTTCCTCCCCGTGGCTCAGTGCGGCCAGCACCCGCAGGTGGCAGTCCAAAAAGCTGTTCATTTCCTGCTCCACACCCATCATACCGTTTAAATCGAACACCTGAAAGGGGGCTTGGCCGGGTACATCTATTTCACCGCACCAATAGTTGGGATTTCCATTTAGTTCGTACAGGCTGTTGCACACATTCATCAGCCGTTCGTAATCCTCCTTGGCAGGCAGCTGCTGCAAGGAACGGAACATTATATCCACCGCCCAGTCCAACTGGCCCAGTACCTCGCACCCTGGAATATTGGCAAGCCGGTTTCCCAGTTTTACCAGCCGGGCAATGGACATTAAGCCCCACATATGTACCTGGAAGCCGGACAAGCCCTCCGCCTTATGGCTCAGCTCGGCAGGAACGGCATTGTACAGCAGCCTGTCCTCGTTTTCCAACGCCCCAATGCGGTCGGAGCAGTCATCCATCAGCTTTTCCCCAACAGCATCATAAATACCGTCGTCGGAGCTGTAAATGGTATCGGCCCGGTGCAGCCACAGCTGGGCATGGTTCAGGTCACCGGCGCTCATGGCCTGTGTGCCCATTTTGTAGTAGGCCTTAGCCAAACCGGCCCAGTCCCTTTTTTGCTGCAAGGCAGCAAGGTCCTCCGGCCCATTTTCCTTGTTCTTTTTAAGCAGTCCAAACATTCAAAGCTCAACTCCTCT
>CAJTSZ010000235.1 GCA_910578755.1 uncultured Oscillospiraceae bacterium
CAAGCAAATAGTAACAGAATAAAAGGCCAGCCGAGAGGCTGGCCTTTTTCCTTATACTTATTTGCAGGGGGGTTCTTGTTGTTTTTGGAAGTGTTCAGCCGCTTCCAAGCCTTTACCAATGGGGCTTACCCAGCCCCGCACCCTGGGCCCTATTCTTTTGGCGTCAAAAGAATAGGGGAAGAAAAACGTTGGTGGCTGCCGCCCCCAAGCCCCTGCTTATTTGGCTGTGCCCCTCAATAAAAGGCGGCAACCGGTGTTTGTACAGCGTACAATTATAATACGGCCGTGCCAAATGCTAAAGCATAGGCACATAGCCATATTATAAGTTCGCTGTACTGCACAACGGTTGGTCCCCCAAAAGGAAGGGGGACTACCCGCTTAGTAGCCTCGCCTGCGCTCGGCATTACCAAATTTTCGGGTTCTAACCATTAGAGGCCAGTGCTTTTGACTTAACACAGCGGAAATGCAGCCCTCTCCTTTGGGCGGCATTGGCCTCTAACCGTTAGAGGTTACAGTCTAAAAGTCAGCACAGCGGGAAGCCCAACCTCACCTTGGGGAGGGCTTGGCCTCACGCAGGGGAGTGTTCCTTGTAAATTGGCTATGTAGCTTGACTACAGCCTATTCAAATGAAAACACTCCCCAAGTGCGGCCAACCGCACTTTAATAGTGGCAGTAAGTGGTGCCGCGGAGCCTTTCCCACCGGCGCCGCGGAAGGGGGTCCAGGGGTGAAACCCTTGGTGTGCTTTCTTTCCTCCCTTTCTTTTCACATAAAAGAAAGGGAGCCCCGGCCGGGTAGGCCATAACCTGGGGTATTAGGGGCCGGAGGGCCCCTAAAAAGGAGCCCCGGCCGGGTAGGCCAAAACCTGGAATTTTAGGGGCCGAAGGGCCCCTAACGGGGCGCAGTTTTCACAAGTTAGGCTTTGCCAAACTTGCTGCCTTGCAGCAGTGTCCCATTCCATAGTATAATAATGACAATGGGCAATTATACCATTGCGCGCGTTGCGCCTTGTGGTATAATAACCGCAAGGCGGTTATTATATTTCAAGTGGCGTTCGCCTCGCCCC
>CAJTSZ010000236.1 GCA_910578755.1 uncultured Oscillospiraceae bacterium
ACAGTTTTTCCAAGCTCTTGGATACCTGAGAGTTGTTCATGCCCAACTGACGGAAGGCATTGATTGCCATTACGTTACTTCTTACTACCATTCCCATGGTGAAACCTCCTTGTAATTACGGTCCCTTCCTTGGAACCGTGTATGTTTTTTAATTTTATCTTTTAAACCCTGCCCCTGCGGGCCCTTGCAGTGGTGGGATAAAAAGCGCTATTGCCTTTCAAAACTATATATTCGCCGGGCTTTCCAAAAACCCAAGCATTTTAAAAAACTTTTTTTAAAAATTTTTTAGCGAGAGGGGCTTGCTGCCTCCCCTTCTGTTCTTTTATATTCGCCAGGTATGGTGAAAACCAAAGCCTATTCCGCTTTTCCACCATGGGGCTCTTGTTGAAAGAAAATATTGTAGAATGGAGTCAGAAAGGGTATTACCATGGTTTGGCGGTTTTTCCCCTCTTAATGGGAGAGGGCGAATTCTTTTCCTCCTTCTTATTGGGGAGGGGGTGTTACGGATGGATAATGTATCTTTGATTTATTTAAGCATTATACTTTTTCTGTTAAAAAGAAATTATCCGTATAAGCAAAAAGAAATAACCGCCTACATTATTTGCAACCTGTAGCGGTTATTTCTTTAACCAAATATAGGGGAAAAACCGTCAAATACGCTGTTTGCGCAGCGTTGGTAATGCCTTTTCTTAATTTTATTATACCCAAAAGAGAAAACACTGTCGATGGAGGTTTGCCGCACCCCGGGCCATATTTGTTTTTGGAGGCCTTAGCAGCCTTCAATCCTTGTACTGTTGGGGCTTCCAGCCCCACACCCTGACCATATTTCTTTCTGCGAAGAAAGAAATATGGAAAAGAAAGTCGCCGGGGCTCCGCCCCTGGACCCCTTCCGCCCAGCCTGCTACACAAAAGGCTGGGCGGCGCCGCTTACTACCACTATTAAAATGCGGTTGTCCGCACTCAAAAAGCGTTTTTATTTCCATAGGCCGCAGACAAGCTGCAAGGCCATGGAAAGAGGAACGCTTTTTTTCGTGAGGCCAATGCCGCC
>CAJTSZ010000237.1 GCA_910578755.1 uncultured Oscillospiraceae bacterium
CCCGGCATTTTTCTTTTCCATATTTCTTTTGATGCCAAAAGAAATATGGCCGGGTTTGGGGGTGGAACCCCCAAAAAGTTTGCGGAAGCAAACTTGCTTTCTTACAGCGAGTATCCGCTGTAAGGTTTGGGGCTGGAGCGCCCCAAAAGGGGCTTGGGGCATTAAAATATAATAACCGCTTTGCGGTTATTATACCATACCCTGTACAATTTTGGCAACACCAAACCTGCTGCCTGTTTAGCGGAGGATTTTTTCCATTGCCTTCCCCTTGGCAAGTTCGTCAATGAGCTTGTCCAAATAGCGTATTTCCTGCATAATGGGTTCTGTTATTTCCTCTACCTTTACCCCGCAAACCGTTCCTTTTATTTTGTGGCGGTTCTCATTTAAATGGGGGGCGTTTTGAAAAAATGCGCTGTATCCTGTATCCGAGCCCAGCAAAGCTTCTATTTCCTGGGCGCTGTAGCCTGTGAGCCACTGGATTACCTGGTCTACCTCTTCCTTTGTTCTTCCCTTTTTTTGGGCCTTCGCTAATAAAAGGGGGTAAATTTTAGAAAATTTCATTTGGTATACTTTCCCCTCCTCTATTAGCTGCGGCCGGGCTGTCACTAAAACCACGTCTCCAGCCTGTTTCCCTATCTTTTGCCGGATGTCCTTACGAACCCCAATAATATAACAAATGGAACCATCGGCATTTTTAACCCCCATGTTTACAATGCTGCCGTGGTACAAAAGGCCGTCAAAGGTAACCTCCGCCTTTACCCTGCCCACTCCAAGCTCCTTTTTAATATCGTAGGGGAAACGGACAAAGGCCCCGTTTTTTTCCGGCACCGGTTCAATAACGGCTTCAAATTCGTATAGTTTATTCTTCATGCTTTCTCCTTGTTTCTGTGGGGGCTACTGGCGCAGCTTCCACTTATCTTCCAAACAACTTTTGGGGAACCGTATGGTTGCCCCCTTTCTTCTTTCCTGAAAAGAACCCCCCTGCCCCTTGGTGATACAGCCAAGCTCCTGGGGAAGGAGGTAGTCCTTGTA